>DDTL01000097.1:47013-53939 GCA_002344345.1 Saprospiraceae bacterium UBA2365 | reverse complement strand
TCTTTTGGGTTAATCAATTTACACATATTACAAAGTACTATATTGCGCTAAAATCAAAGTTTACCTTAATTGAAGAAAACGTAAATACGGCTTTCCTTTCTCAAAATATAAAACCAATTATACCGGAATTTTATTAAATTCAGGCAATAAAACTGCTTGAAATTCCTTGCAATTTCCTGACACCTTTATTAATAATTAAACTAAATAATCAAAACAGATTGCCGAAATCATGTCAAAGCTAAAAAAATAAATAGACATAAATTAAGNNGCACTTGGCCAAATTTAATTTTGTTGTGCATCGTATATTTTAAGTATTTCGAAATCAAAATTGATAAAAAAATTAAAATTAGAAAACAGCTTAAGTTAACGAGGTAAACCTTTTAATTTGTGCTGGTTTTAAAATTATGGAAGAGATCATACATATAGGCATACTCAGAAAAAATGCTGCCGGCAAACTTGAGGTAGAAATAACTGATCAGGTTGAGTGCAGCACCTGCCATGTGAAAGGATCCTGTTCTGCGGGAAGCGCAAGGGAGAAGACTTTTCCTGTTGAATACAGATACGATGATATTGAACCCGGGGATTTGGTTTCAGTTCACTTGTCAGTTAAAACGGCTTTCAAGGCGCTTTTTTGGGCTTATATTTTTCCTTTGATCCTTCTGCTGGCAACAATTATTGTCAGCAGCATCGTTTTTTCTGAATTGCTGACCGGTTTGATTGCAATTTCCTCACTGGTGATCTATTATACCATAATTTACCTTGCAAAGAATTACTTCAATAAAGAGTTTAGTTTAAATATAAAAAGATTGAATCATGACTGACGCCATTTTATATACGGTAGGTTCACTTTCGGGGCTCGGATTGGTTTCTGCTTTTGTTTTGTTTGTGGTAGCTTCAAAATTTAAAGTATATGAAAATCCCAAAATAGGACAGGTAGAAGAAATGCTTCCAAACTCCAACTGTGGCGGCTGTGGCTTGCCTGGTTGCAGGCCGTTTGCCGAAGCCCTGGTCGAAAGAGAGGATATTTCTGATCTTTTTTGTCCTGTTGGCGGGAATGATGTAATGAAAAGCATATCCACTTTCCTGGGTAAGGATGTTGCGGAAAAAGACCCGATGGTTGCCGTATTGAGATGTAACGGTACCTGTGAAGCCCGGCCGAAAGTAAATACCTACGACGGAGCCAAATCCTGCAAAATCTCGGCGATGACCTTTGCAGGAGATACTGGTTGTGATTTTGGCTGTGACGGACATGGTGATTGCGTGGCAGTTTGTGATTTTGATGCGCTGTATATGGACCCGGTCACCCATTTACCCGTAGTCATCACTGACAATTGTACAGCGTGTAATGCCTGTGTTCTTGAGTGTCCCAAAAACTTATTTGAACTGAGACCTAAAAAGAAAAAAGATCTCAAGATCTACGTAGCTTGTATGAATGAGGACAAAGCCGGCATTGCCAGAAAAGCCTGTTCTCACGCTTGTATTGCTTGTAATAAATGCGTGGATGTTTGTCCTAAGGATGCGATCACCATTGAAAACAATGTGGCATATATACATGCTGACCTTTGTACGCTGTGCAGAAAATGCGCTCCTGTGTGTCCAACCAATGCGATCATTGAAACTGGATTCCCGCCCAAAAAAGAGAAAACAGAGGTTGCACCTGCTAAAGTCAGCACTATTGAAGAGTTAAAATTAAATTGACAATGTTAAAGACATTTCCAAAAGGTGGCCTTCATGTTCCGGATAATAAATTGTCCGAAAAAGAAGCGATTCAATCGATAAATTTACCCAAAACTGTTCAGATTCCCATCGCACAGCATATCGGTGCACCGGCAAAAATAATTGTAGAGCGGAACGACAAAGTCAGAACCGGACAGGTAATCGCAAAATCATCCGGCTTTATCTCTGCCAATATACATTCACCGGTTACCGGAACAGTCACCAAAATTGATACTTTTCTGGATTCTTCCGGTTATAAAAATCCCATGGTGTCCATTCGGGTGGAAGAAGACAATTGGATCGAAGAAGTGGATCTTAGCACTGAAGTGAACAGTGAAATAACCGTTTCCAAAGAAGAAATCCTCCAAAGAATTCAGAACGCCGGCATCGTGGGGCTGGGTGGAGCGACTTTCCCTTCTCATATTAAACTGATGGTTCCGGAACATGCCAAAGCACCGGAAATCCTGCTGATTAATGGTGTGGAATGCGAACCATACCTGACAGCAGACCACCGGTTGATGCTTGAAAAACCCGATGAAATCATCATAGGCGTACAGATCTTAATGAAAGCGCTGGGTGTTTCAAGAGCCGCCATCGGTATTGAAAACAATAAAAAGGATGCCATCAAAATTTTGTCGGAACGGATCAAAAACATAAAAGGTATAGAAATAGTACCTTTGAAAGTCAAATATCCACAGGGAGGTGAGAAACAGCTCATCAAGGCAATAATAAAAAAGGAAGTTCCGGCCGGAAAATTACCTCTGGAAGTGGGTGCTGTAGTCTATAATGTAGGAACCACTTTTGCAGTATATGAAGCTGTTCAAAAAAATAAACCTCTGATCGAGAGAGTGGTAACCGTCACAGGAAAATCATTGGTCAAACCTTCGAATTTTTGGGTCAGGATCGGCACGCCGATCGAGCACCTGCTGCAGGCTGTTGGCGGAGTTCCGGAAAACACCGGGAAAATCATCAACGGCGGACCGATGATGGGTAAAGCGCTGAAAGATTATACTGTTCCTGTCACAAAAGGAACATCCGGTATCTTGCTCATACCCAAAGAAAAATCCAATCGCAGACCGATGCAACCCTGTGTCAGGTGTGCTAAATGCGTGGATGTTTGTCCCATGGGACTGGAACCATTTTTATTGATGGCGCTTTCCGACAATAAACTTGTAGAGCGCTCAAAAGACGATAATATTTTGAGTTGCATTGAATGTGGATCCTGCAGTTATATATGTCCCTCCAGCAGACCACTACTCGATTATATCAGACTGGGAAAAGCAGATGTTAATAAATTTTTGAAATCACAAAAGGATGGGAAATAATATTATAGTTTCAGGTTCTCCTCACGTTCAGACCGAACAGACCACCAAAAGCATGATGTATCATGTGGTCATCGCATTGATGCCTGCCTTGCTTTTATCATTTTATGTTTTTGGTTTGGGCGCCATTATAGTGAGCATAGTATCCATAGTTTTTTGTATCGGGTTTGAATACCTGATCCAAAAGTTCATTTTAAAAGTGCCTACGACCATCTCAGATGGTTCTGCTTTGTTGACCGGGGTTTTGCTGGCGCTGAATTTACCCGCAGGTTTTCCTGTCTGGATGATCATTATTGGTGCTTTGATAGCTATCGGCGTCGCAAAATTATCCTTTGGCGGACTTGGAAACAACATATTTAATCCGGCGCTGGTTGCCAGGGTATTTCTGCTGATCTCATTCCCTGTACAGATGACCAAATGGCCAGAGGCCTTTGCAGACAGGATGAAACTGGCCGATGCAACCACCGGAGCCACTCCGCTGGGCTTTTTGAAAGAAGCCCTCAGGGGTGAGGGCTCTGACATCAGGGAATTAATGAAATCCCTTCCCGATTACACTGACATGTTCATTGGGTTCATCGGAGGATCTATAGGTGAAATTTCTGCAGTTCTGTTATTATTGGGCGGATTATATCTGATCTGGAAGAAGATAATTACCTGGCACATTCCTGTGTCTGTTCTACTCACTGTGGCAGCTTTCAGCGCTGTCATGTGGCTTGTTGACCCGACTCAATATGCAGATCCTTTATTTCATCTCATCACGGGAGGTTTGATGCTTGGAGCATTTTATATGGCTACAGATCTGGTAACCAGTCCAATGAGTCCTAAAGGTCAAATCCTTTTCGGGATTGGTATCGGCTTGCTAACGATGCTCATCCGGTATTTTGGAGCTTACCCGGAAGGTGTATCCTTTGCAATCCTCATTATGAATGCATTTGTTCCTTTGATTGACAGATTTTTAAAAGTTAAGAAATTCGGTGTTTGAAAATTGACATAAGCGATATCCTGAATGCATGAACGCGCTTAAATAAAAAAGAGTCAGATGAAAAAATTAGAATCTACATTGTTAAATATGATCCTCTCCCTTACCATTATTGCGCTGGTGTCCGGCGCATCACTGGGTTTCATGAATGAATTGACAAAAGGGCCAAAGGAGGAATCAAGGAAACAGAAACAGGTTGAAGCAATAAAATCAGTATTACCTGAGATCACGAATAATCCGTTTGCTGAAAAAATACCGGTGGCAGTAGAAGGACAAAAAGATAGCCTGTTCTTTTTTCCCGGGAAAAAAGGTGACGGTTTATCCGGAATGGCAGTATCTTGTTTTACATATAGTGGATACAACGGTCTGATAAAATTGATGGTAGGATTCAACATGAATGGAGAGATCTTCAATATTTCGGTTTTGGATCAAAAAGAAACCCCCGGACTAGGCACAAAAATGACTACCGAACCCTTTGTCAAACAATTTATCGGTAAAAATCCGGGACAATTCAAGCTAAAACCTACAAAAGACGGTGGAGATGTTGATGCACTGACCGGCGCCACCATCACCACCCGCGCCTATTGCGAAGCAGTTCAACAGGCTTATGACGGTTTCATGACTGAAAAAGAGCAAATTAAGTGACCTGTTTTGTTGAGATTAAATATAAGAAAAAAACTATAGCGATATGAGCAAGCTAAATACATGGAAAATTTTTACCAGAGGCATTATAAAAGAAAACCCGACATTCGTAATGCTATTGGGAATGTGTCCTGTTCTGGGCGTAACCACATCAGCTTTCAATGGCTTGGGAATGGGCATCGCAACTACTTTTGTTTTGGTAATGTCAAATTTGGTTGTTTCGCTTGTGAAAGATTTTATCCCGGATAAAGTCAGAATTCCTGCGTTTATAGTGGTTATTGCCACTTTTGTTACAGTGGTAGAAATGGTTTTGGAGGCGTATGTTCCATTTTTATATGAACAACTCGGGATTTTTATTCCTTTGATAGTTGTGAATTGCCTAATTTTGGGAAGAGCTGAAAGTTTTGCTTCAAAAAACAATATTGTCCCGTCAATTATTGATGGCTTGGGGATGGGATTGGGTTTTACATTTGCGTTGACCATTCTGGGCGGAATGCGGGAAATTCTGGGTAACGGGACGGTCTTTGACCTGAGTTTGTTCGGTCAGGATGCAAATATGATGATCTTATTTATTCTTCCTCCGGGAGCTTTTATTGCCCTTGCTTATCTGGTCGTGATCTTCAATAAAATTTTTGTTAAAAATTAACCCTGAATTGCCATGGAATATATATTAATCATCATAGCAGCAATTTTTGTCAATAACGTGGTTTTGACCCAGTTTTTGGGAATTTGTCCGTTTTTAGGCGTTTCAAAAAAACTGTCCACAGCTGCAGGTATGTCAGGTGCGGTAGTGTTTGTTATGACCCTGGCGACTTTGGTCACTTATCTAATGTATAATCATATACTCGTTCCTCTTGGTCTTGATTACCTTAGAACGATTTCTTTCATTTTGGTGATTGCTACCCTTGTACAAATGGTAGAAATCATGCTTAAAAAGGTCAGCCCGGGATTGTACAGGGCATTAGGCGTTTTCCTGCCACTCATTACCACCAACTGTGCCGTTTTGGGTATTGCGATTGTGGTACTTGATTTGCCAGATCCTTCTCTGATCAAATCCCTGGTATATACAATAGGCATATCCTTGGGATTCGGCCTTGCGATTATTTTATTCTCCAGTATTCGTGAACACCTTGAATTGATGAATATCCCTAAAGGTATGCGGGGTGTTCCCATTGCCTTACTGGTCGCAGGTCTGTTGTCTCTGGCCTTTATGGGCTTCACAGGCCTTGTTTGATGATGTTTTACAATATTTTTTAACCTGAAAATCTAAAATTTACTGTAAGATCGGGCTACAATATTATATTTTGAGTAAGCAAACCTGTTTAGTTATTTCTTTCTATATCGGCTTGATTTTTCAAAGCAAACAAAATAATATTTGATAAGCCTGGGTTCAATATCCTGTTTTTCTCTTTTACTAAGGGACTCAAGTCACATGAAAAATAAAAAAAATCCTGCTAAACCTTGGATATTCTCAAATTTTACTTATTTTTGAATCCGAATTAATAATTTATTCTTCNNGCCTATAAGTTGCTGACGTCTACATAACAAAATTTTAATAAGTTTATGTGTAAAGATGTTATGGCAATGAGCGATCAGGAACTGATCAGGTCTTACATGGAAGGCAATGAAAATTCATTCAGCATTTTATTGGACAGACACAAAAGTAAGATTTTTACATCCATTTACCTGTTTGTAAAAGATCGTGAAATGGCTGAAGATATCTTCCAGGATGTTTTCATTAAAATCATTAAATCCCTCAAAAAGGGTAAATACAACCATCAGGGCAAATTCCTGCAGTGGGCCATGCGGATTTCTTACAACATGTGCGTTGATCACTTCAGGAAATCAAAAAGAAGAACAAAGTTATCTCCAACAGAAACTTTCGATATATTCGATGTGTTGGAATCTCCCGAAGATAATATTGAGCAATCCATGATCAAAACCCAGGTTCATAACAAAGTCAAACTGATCGTCGATAGATTGCCTGAAGAACAAAGGGAGGTGGTGATACTCAGACATTATGCTGATATGAGCTTTAAAGAAATTGCCCAGCTGACCGATGTCAGCATCAATACCGCTCTTGGCCGTATGAGATACGCGCTGATCAATATGCGTAAAGTCATAGAAGAAGAAAAAATACAGCTTGTTTAGCATTTTTTTCAATCCTATGAAAATGACCGTTATGAAGTTAATTCACAACGGTCATTTTTTTTTCACTACTGACCGACAAAATTTAAAATGGGTAGAATTATGTGTTCGAGATTCCT
>DDTL01000097.1:40093-47001 GCA_002344345.1 Saprospiraceae bacterium UBA2365 | reverse complement strand
AATTGGATGAGCATCGGGAATGACGGGCCGTTAGTTGCTTTAGTAGGGGGTAGGCGGCGGCAATACCGCCGCCTACCCCCTGCTCCTAAAACTCCTGAAAGCCTTGTCATTTCGAGCGGAGCGGGAAATCTTGCAATTTTTGTCTGTCAGTAGTGATTTCTTTATAAAAAAAGGGTCCCGACCTATGTCAGAACCCTTATAAAAAGCAGAGTTTTATACGTGTGGAAAATCAACCTGATCAAAACAAGACACCCATTTTTATGGATATCCTCCTGTATAATATATCTTTTTCTATAAAGTCAGAACCTCTGGTTCCTCCCCACCAAAAACTATTCAAATCCTGTTTATAATAGCCCTTTTGAAAAGTTAAACCTCCTTCAAGGATAAAACTGACATTGCTCCTTCCTGAGAATCTGTAACCTAAGGATGGATTAAAAAAATAACCACCATTGGCTTCTAAAAAACTTTCGTCAGCATTGATGAAACCATATCCTCCTTTCAATGTATAGTATGGCGAAAAATTCTTTGCCAGTAAATATCCCCTGCATTCCCCGGATACAGAATAATATATATCATTTGAACCCTGATCATAGGTGGCTAAACCCAGATTCAGACCCAATCCCAGCCATCTGTTCAACAGATATCCAATCGAGTGGTCAAATTCCAAACCGACCAATGATTCTGTTGAAACTTTCCCCGGTAAAAATCCAAGAGAAGTCTGGTTGTATAAACCTTTTTCCTTAAAACCATATACGGATGCAGATCTCGCGGCAAGGTTCTTGTGTTTGATTTTTTGGATCGAAGCATAACTGATGGTAACTTCATTGCCTCCCAAATCCATCTTAATGAATTGATTCTCCCTGAATTCTGTCATTTTCCCCTCCAAAACACTGCCATCCTTCAGATAAACAATGGAAATAAAATCATTTTGCTGAGCCCTGACCGAACTTGTCAAAAAAAAGAGCATTATCAAATAGGCTAATCTTTTCATAGATATCATTTTATCATCTATAAATGAATCATCAATAAAACTATTCTTCAACCGGAATATGGCTCAGCAACTTCAAATTCTTAGGATCTTTGCTGTTATACTGATAAAATCCGGTGGTGCCAATCAATAACAAAACATCATTATCGAGTGATATTACATCATAACCATTCAAATCCTTATGATTGGAAAGCAGCTTTTTATCAATTTTTTCAAGATCCGATACATCGAATACTTTGAAGCCATAATCACCTTCACACAGATAAAGTACATCGTTTCGGACAGCCAACCCATGCGGATGATCCATCGGATAACTTTTAATAAAATTGGGATTCAAAGGATCTGAAATGTCTACCACATCCAGCTGATTTGAAAATGTTTCACAACGTGTTCCGTCTCTTAATGTGATAAAGGCAATATCATTTTCAACAACCACAGGATCACACGCATTGGCATGTCCGAAAAATGATGCAAACGACGGATTGGAAGGGCTGCTGATGCTGTAAATATACATTCCGCTGGTCGATCCAACAAACAACATATCTTCGTATGGAAAAATGGTTTCGATATTCCAGCCCATCAATTCGCTGTCAACATTGACAGGAAGTCCTGTGTTTGATAATTTCCATGACCTCAATGTGCTCTGATCAACTGTATACAAATGGTTTGATGAAATGGTAAAGCGTGCCATTGAACCACCTATGCCCGAACCCGATGTGCTGCTGCCTGCCGCATTATCCGCAGCCATGAAAACATCTCCTCTCTCCCAAAACCAGTTTTGATTGAACCTGACATCATTGCAATCTACTTTTAAGGTCACATCTGTTTCATTAAAGTAAACCAGATAACCCAGTTCGCTCTGATTACCAAAAAGATAAAATACATCTTCCTGCCTGTCTACCAGTTTTGGATCGTTTATGTCGTTTAAATCAATGGTCAAAAGATCCACATAACTGTCTGCATAAAGGTAACCGTTGTTGATGGCCATATCCACATTTCCGGGAATGGCAATAAAACCGAGTGAGACCGGGTTTTGAGGATTGCTGTTGTCAAATACATGGATCCCTTCTCTGATCTCATTGATCAGCAGATAATCATTGTAAACATAAATCTTTCCGGGTTCCTTCAGCGGACGTGAACTCTCTTTCTGAATATCAATCCGGAATGCTTCCGGTTTCAAATATACCGGTGTATACTGCACAAATGTTCTCTCAGCATCACATTTATCTTCCAGACAGGATTGGAAAAATGTGGATACCATCATCAGAAAAATAAATCCTGCAAATAAAAACCTTCTTTGTTTCATAATTTTTTACTTAAAATTTCACTATCATCAGAATGCATCCGATTACAGGTTAATCAATAAATAGTATTCCTGTTGCATGATCATCCTTTAAGTTAAGATATTACATGCCTGTTTCAGATCTGAATCAACACCAAAGACAAGATTTCCTGGTAAAAGGTTGGGTTGGTCAATCACTTTTCCAAAAATCCCTTCACAAAAATCAGTGGTCACTTTTTAGAAACAAGGTTTTTCGCCCATTATATCGGTGGTAAACTGATCAGTCTGTTAGTCTGTAGAATTTGAGAGGGTAGATAAAGCAAAAGACACAAAATTTCTTCATTCCGAAGAAAAGCTCTTTCCGGGAAAACCAAAAGATTAAAAGCAAAGTTTGACTTTATGCAAACAACGAACGAATAGATTTACGAACCCCTGCGGGCAGACTCATACTCGGTTCGATATTCAGTGCTCCTTTAATTCTTCATCAAATATCCTCAAAGTTCTGCCTTAAAATACACGAATTGAATTTTTAATACATTATTCTTATAAAAACAGCCAGAATTTTTTTAGTCCCGAAATGCACTAGTCTAAATAATTTCCATGAAAATTTATCGTTCCCTGTCAAGGTTCCTGACAGATGTGTACTTATAAATTTTACTATAAATAAGTGAAAAATCATTGATCTATCCAATTTACATAGTGAATATCATGGCGTGAATTTTTAAAGGCCCAATCTTAAAATTCAATAAACAAAATACTTTAAGGTGCTATCTGCAAAAGTTTTACATTTGTATTTCAGAAGATTGACAAAAATGAAACAAGACCTCATAAAATCTGCAAAAAAACTGATATTCAATGCAAAATCTGCATTGTTTACAGGATTCACATATTTCAAAAAACTTACTGCTCCTTTCTGGAAACCTGTTTATGACTTTTTATTCAAATACCTGAATCCATACTATCAAAAATTTTGGATTCCGGTCGTTAAAAAATATAAAACATGGACAGAGCCTATCCGCATCTGGCACAGGAAACTCAAAGCTAAAAGTCCGTTTTTAGCCAACTTCATTCAATGGTCCTATGATTTGGGCAGATATGGTTTATATTTACTTTTTACCCTTTTCTTTTTTTCCTGGATCGGTATTTTCGGACATATGCCTTCCAGAAAAGAGCTAAAGAATATCCAGAATGCAACTACCACTGAAATATATACTGCGGATTCTGTACTTATCGGCAGGTTTTACGTTGAAGATCGGACAGAAATAGCGCTGGAAAATATTTCTCCCTACGTAGTAACCGCCCTGTTGGCTGTCGAAGACAAAAGATTTTTCGAACACAGCGGCATAGACCTGCGTTCATGGATGCGAGTTTTCAAGGGCATTGCCACCAACACCAAAGGCCTGGGTGGCGGATCGACTCTTTCTCAACAACTCGCAAAAAATCTTTTCCCCCGCAGAAGTTACTGGATACCCGGCACCAGTCTACTGATCAACAAGATCAGAGAGAATATCATTTCCATTAAATTAGAGCGTATATACAACAAAGAAGAGCTTTTGTCCCTATATCTGAATACTGTGCCGTTTGGCGGAGACAGGTATGGCATTCATGTGGGAGCAAAATATTTTTACAATAAAAAAGCCAAAGACCTGAATGCTGCTGAAGCAGCAACCCTGATTGGCATGCTGAAAGCCACCACAGCGTTGGATCCTGTTCGGAATCCTGAAAATTCTAAAAAAAGGAGGAATCTGGTTTTATCCAAGATGGTCGAAAACAGCAATTTTGTTTTCAATGATATCGAGCTGTCTACCGTTACCAGGCATATTAAAAACGGGAAATTTTCGCAGGAGGATTTCAACAAAATAAAGAACAAACCGGTTGGTGCCAGAAAGTATGCCACAGATGAACATATACAGGGAAAAGCAGCATATTTCAAAGAATATCTGAGGACCAGGGCGATGCCTGAAATTCTGAAAAACCTGCGCAAAAAGGACGGATCCAATTACAATCTTTATCGAGACGGGCTAAAAATATATACAACGCTCGATAGCAGAATGCAGGAATATGCTGAGGAAGCGGTTGGAAAACAACTGAATGTGCTCCAGGAAAGGTTTGACGAACATTGGAAAGATTTCGACGGAGATAAACCCTGGAAAAATGATAAATGGCTAAAAGAACAAATCACGCGGAGCGAAAGATATTTAAGGATGAAGGATGAATCCATACCGGATTCGATCATTGCCGGGACTTTTAAAATGCCGGTTAATATGACCGTATTCTCCTGGAAAAATGGTGGTCAGGAGGTAGATACCCTTATGACGCCTTTAGACAGCATCATGCACTATTTTCTGACCCTCAACAGCGGATTTCTTGCAATGGACCATACCAATGGCCAAATCAAATCATGGGTTGGAGGAATAAATTTCAAATATTTTCAGTATGATCATATACTGACGAGAAGGCAGGTCGGCTCTACTTTTAAACCTATTGTTTACGCAGCAGCATTACAGGATAGTGTTAAACCCTGTGATTATTTCAAAAATGAGATCCGTACCATTGATGATTGGACTCCAAACAATTCTGATGGTGTTTATGGCGGATACGTCAGTATGAACGGAGGCCTCGCTTATTCCATCAACACCATAGCCGCCCAGCTTATTGAGCGGGTAGGTATTCAAAAAACCATGGATCTTGCCAGGAAAATGGGCGTAACTTCTCCGATGCCTTTTGAATGGGGAATTTCGCTGGGTTCGGCGGATATTTCTTTGTTTGAAATGGTCAGAGTTTTCGGCACCATTGCCAATAAAGGTCTCAGACCTGAACCCTTTGCGGTTTTAACGGTAAAAGACAAAGATGGAAATATTATTTTCGACCATGAAAAAGAGTCCCGCCGAAGTCTGTCCCGGGAAGCAGATGCCCGCGCATTGACAGAGGACGAAGCGGCCATCCTGACTAAAATGCTGAGAAGCGTTATAGATCAGGGAACCGCCAGGGGATTTCGCTATGCACATTTAGGCCCTGGTGGTTACGAGTTTGCCGGGAAAACGGGAACTTCCCAGAATCAATCTGATGGCTGGTTCATCGCCTTCAATCCACAGATCGTCACCGGAGCCTGGGTAGGTGGTCCCAGCCCGTCGGTTCGGTTCAGATGGATGAGCCTAGGTCAGGGATCAGCCACAGCACTGCCCATCGTTGGTGAATTTTGGCGATCCATATTAAACGACAGAAAACACCGTGTCCTTGGAACATTGAAATTTGAGGAGAATCCAAATATTGCCGGCATGTTCAATTGCCCATCCAAATTACCTTTTTCTCCACAAATGCTACAGCAATTAATGCAGGATCCTCAGATAAGAGACTCCATCATTGCCAATGGTTATCGTGATCTTGAAGAGCTTATCAAGTCCATCGATGAACCGTGGATAGGTGAAGGTGAAGAAATTTCAGAAGAAATACCCATCACAGAGGTTCCCGGGGAAGGCGAACGACGGACTTTCGGGGAAAGTGGAAGAACGGTGGATCAAATATTGAGGGATTGGGCTAAAAGAAGGGCTGAAAAACAAAAACTGGAAGAAGGCGAAACTTTGCCTGAAGAAGTTCCCGAAGAAGAAGTGGTTGAGGATCAAAATATAGAGTGAGGTTTCCACAGCATCCCAAATAACAGCATGTGAACTGCTTATTTTGAATATCAGGGAATGTACTGAGATAGGTAACCAATACCAAACATGGACGAGCCAGAACCAATGAGGAAAATGATTTAAGAACCCCGAGCCGCTTCGCTATGGGGGTTCGACCCCGTTGGATTTCCATACTACTGGGTAAATATTCTGTGTGGTTTTATTTCTACATCAAATTTCTTTAAAGTTCATCCAAAAAATGCACGAATTCAATTTTCAAGACACAATGTTTTTGGGGTAAGCCCCCAAAAAAGCCACTTTGCAGGAAGTTTGAAAAAAAAATAGAATATCAAACAGCTGAAATGAACAACATGTTGGTTAGTATTGGCTCGTAAGCGCCTAAACACAATATTGTCATTCCGGGCTTGACCCGGAATCCCAAACATTGAAGAATTCCTAATAAGAAGTGATGAATGAATGAGTCCTCCATGACAGGTCGCTGGTGTACGGGATGGCGGATCAGGTCCGCCATGACAGATCGGTGTACGCCATGATAGATGGGGTGTACGTCTTATCAGTTTGGTTGTACGCATTAGTATGTCAGATGTATGCTTTGGTGACCATTTTGAATTGTAGAAAAAGGGATGTAACACTGTTCTACCTAACCTGAACACGCCAGCACCAATGAGGAAAATGATTTAAAAACCCCGAGCCGCTTCGCTACGGGGGTTCGACCCCGTAGGATGTGCATCCAACGGGGTTCAACCTCGTTGGATACACATCCTATGGGGTAAATATTCTGTGTGGTTTTATTTCTACATCAAATTTCTTTAAAGTTCATCCAAAAAATGCACGAATTCAATTTTCAAGACACAATGTTTTTGGGGGTAAGCCCCAAAAAAGCCCCTTTGCGGGAAGTTTGAACAAAAAATAGAATATCAAACAGCTGAAATGAACAACATGTTGGTTAGTATTGGCTCGTAAGCGCCTAAACACAATTTTGTCATTCCGGGCTTGACCCGGA
>DDTL01000097.1:0-40049 GCA_002344345.1 Saprospiraceae bacterium UBA2365 | reverse complement strand
CGGGATGGCGGATCAGGTCCGCCATGACAGATCGGTGTACGCCATGATAGATGGGGTGTACGTCTTATCAGTTTGGTTGTACGCATTAGTATGTCAGATGTATACTTTGGTGACCATTTTGAATTGTAGAAAAAGGGATGTAACACTGTTCTACCTAACCTGAACACGCCAGCACCAATGAGGAAAATGATTTAAAAACCCCGAGCCGCTTCGCTACGGGGGTTCGACCCCGTTGGATTTCCATACTACTGGGTAAATATTCTGTGTGGTTTTATTTCTACATCAAATTTCTTTTAAGTTCATCCAAAAAATGCACGAATTCAATTTTCAAGACACAATGTTTTTGGGGGTAAGCCCCAAAAAAGCCCCTTTGCGGGAAGTTTGAAAAAAAAGAGAATATCCAACAACTAAAATGAACAACTTGTTGGTTAATTTTAGCTCCTAAGAGCCTTTTAGGTTTTTCTTTTGTCCTTTATCTTCTATGTAAACTCGTTAAAACGCTTATATTATTTGCAATATTCACGCACGGGAAACTTACAAAATTGTTTTCTGATTTTTCATATCTGATGAACAGGCAATTCCTTAGTGATTTCAAACGATCGTTCATCAAATACGTCCCCCAAACGCCCTGAGTTCATTGTTACAACGCCTTGAATACACATGAAATCACCAAAAACAAACGAATTCGGCCTTGATTTAACCCTGAGTTAAATAAATAAATTATTAATTTCCCCAAATTAAATTTGGCTTGAAACATCTGTTTATCAAACCCTGATAAATATGCTTTCTGATCATATATTTCTGATCTATAAGCTACTATTTGCCCTATCAACTGTTTTCCATATATTAGCAGCTTTTTTAAAAGCTTATTACTAAATTCTAAAATGACATTTTATGGCAAAGGGTATTCAAAAAGATGAACTGGATATGATCGTTGGTGCAATTAAAGATTTTGCAGCAGAAAATCTCAAAGAAAGCAAACTTCTGGAGTTGGACCACAATGATGAATATCCCATCAATGATGTACGCATGATGTGTGGAGATGGTTTAGGTATCCACCTGATCTTCATTCCTGAAGAATTTCAGGGAATGGGGGGCGGAGCGTTCGATTCTTACCGCGTTTGTGAAACCCTTGCCGCAGTGGATCTGGGCGTTGCAACAGGTGTTTTTGCTACTTTCCTTGGTTCAGACCCTATTGTTTTCGGAGCTACCTATGAACAAAAGAAAAATTGGTTGACCCGGATCGCTGTGGAAGGCCTTATCCTTGCTTATGGTGCAACAGAGCCGGATGCCGGAAGTGATCTGGGTGCATTGAGAACGGTAGCCGTGCCGGTGATGGAAGATGGAAAGATCACCGGATACCGGATTTCAGGCAGCAAACAATGGATCAGCAACGGTGGTTATGCTGACATGTATACCATTTTGGCTAAAACTGAGGCAGGTCCCACATGGTTTGTCCTTGAGAAAGGTGCAGAAGGATTCAGTTTTGGTAAACCTGAAGATAAACACGGTATCAGAGCGAGTAATACAGCTGCTCTTTCATTGGAAAATGTATACGTTCCGGTTGAAAACCTGGTTGGAGAAGAAGAAGGTAAGGGCCTTTTTCAGGCACAACTCGTTTTTGGTTATACCAGATTAATGGTTGCCGCATTTGGGCTTGGCGCCGGATGGGCTGCGCTCGACAGGGCCATTCCTTATTCTGTGGACAGGATCACCCGGGGCACACCATTATCAGAAAAACAAGGCTATACGCATAAGCTGATCGTTCCTCATGTTGTCAGACTGGAAGCAGCAAGGGCTTATATCGAAGAAACAGCAGAAAGAATTGACCGCGATCTGGAAGACAATCTCAACACTGAAGGCGCTATCGCCAAATATATGGCGACTGAGTTTGGGAATGCTGCAGCGGATGCTTCCATTCAGGCTTTGGGCGGTTATGGATACACCCGGGAATATATGGTTGAAAAATTCAAGCGCGATGTACGGATCACAACCATCTATGAAGGAACATCCGAGATCATGGAAATGACCATTTGCAGGGATCGCTGGCAATTCCATCTCAAAACCCAGGGTGCCTATTATCACGATATGGCCAGAGAAATGGAAATACTTCATCAGAAATACAATGATCTGGGCGCTGACGTGGCGGCATTGGGATTGCACGCACTCGCAGATTTGCTGGAGCGGGCACGTGTTCGTCGTCTGACACGGAATCAGCATATACAGTTCAGGATTGGTGAATTGATCGCTTTTGCGGAAACAGCTGCTACCTTTGCAAAAAGAGCAGCCCGCGCCAAAGAAGGAAAATTGCCTGAAAAAGCCAATAATCGGTTTGAACCCGGAGAACTCGCTGTCATGTCACGGATCTATGCAAGAGATGCAGCCGGTAAAATTGCTCAGGATGGTCTGAAATGGATTTTGGGAGCGGATGAACTGAGCTATTCAGAAATACAACAATTTGAACAAAAAATGAATTTTACCAAAATATATCAGGCTCAGACCGGGTTGATCACTGATATGGACCTGATGAAAGATATTATTTACAAAGTAAAATAAGTTCCCCGGATAGCTTTTTTAATCATTTTTAATCGATTTATATGTCAAATCACTTTAACAAAGCGGTTGCTATAGTAGGTGTTGGCGCTGTCATGCCGGATGCACCGACCTTGCCCAAATTTTGGGATAATATAAAAAAAGGTGTATACAGCATTTCTGATGTTCCGGAAAACAGATGGAAAAAATCTCTATTTTATGATGAAGATAGAAAAGCGCCGGATAAAGCTTACTCAACCATAGGTGGCTGGGTAAAGGAATTCGAGTTTGATCCCATAAAATGGAGACTTCCCATTCCTCCCAAGGTAAGTGATCTGATGGATCTGACCCAGAAATATGCCATCACTGCAACTCGCGAAGCTTTACTTGATTTTGACTTTGAAAATAAAAGTTTTGACCGGGAAAGAACAGCCGTCATCCTGGGGAATGCAATGGGAGGCGACCAGCATCTTTATTCTGCCGGAAGGGCCTTATTTCCAGAGTTCGCAGATGCCCTCAACAATGCAGAAGGTTTCAGGACATTACCTGCCAATGTCAGGAAAGAGATCATTGAAGCAGCCAATGCAGGTCTGAGTCCTCATTTCGTGCCGATCACGGAAGACACGATGCCCGGAGAACTTTCCAATATTGCTGCAGGAAGGATCGCAGCATTGTGGGATTTCCGCGGGATGAATTATACGACCGATGCCGCCTGTGCATCAGCCCTGGCCGGCATTTCTTCAGCGGTCAACGGTTTGCTGGCACACGACTATGACATGGTCGTGACCGGTGGTACGGACGCCAATATGAGTCCTTCCACCTTTATTAAATTCTGCAAAATCGGTGCGTTGTCAGCAAGAGATTCGAGACCGTATGCAGAAGGCGCAGACGGTTTCGTCATGGGTGAAGGTTGTACGATATTCATCATGAAACGTCTGGAAGATGCAGAAAGAGACGGTGATAAGATCTATGCCGTCTTCCGTTCCATCGGTGGCTCCAGTGACGGAAAAGGAAAGGGTATTACCGCTCCAAACCCGAAAGGACAGATCCTCGCAGTAAAAAGAGCTTATGAACGCATAGGAATATCTCCGGCAAGCGTAGGCTTGATCGAAGGACATGGCACTTCAACCACTGTGGGTGATGCATCTGAATTGCAGAGCCTTACTGAGGTTTTCAAGGCTTTCAACCTTCCTGTCGGATCCATTGCACTTGGATCCGTCAAATCCAATGTCGGACACCTTAAAGGCGGTGCAGGTTCAGCAGGTATGATGAAAGCTGTGATGGCCCTGTATGAAAAAGTACTGCCTCCTTCTTTGAACTTTTTTGCCCCCAATCCAAATGTTGACTTCAATAAGGTACCTTTTAAAGTCAATACCGGCCTGCGACCCTGGGATCTCAACGGACAGGAAGTCAGACGTAGTGGCGTCAGCGCATTTGGTTTTGGCGGAACCAATTTCCATGTTGTTCTGGAAGAATACATACCGGGCAGGATCAGACACGATGAAAAAAGTACGCATTTCATTGCAGATTTTCCTCAGCCGGATCAACCCGTACAGCATCTGAAAAAACCTTTACGCGGAGCTTATGTCACGGGAGCAGCCAACAAAACTGATTTATTGTCCGGTCTGGAAAATGATCTGACAAAAGTAAAAGGCGGATGGACTCCTGACCGTGAAGCGCCTATGCTAAAAGATCTGCGGAGCAATCTCAGGATAAGCATTGATTTCAATACTGCTGAAGAACTTGCAGAAAAACTGATCAGATGTATCAATGCTTTAAAAGCAGATAACAAAAGCTCATGGAAAGTACTGAACGCCAAGGGAATATTCTATGGTGAAGGTAAACCTGGCAAAGCCGCATACCTCTTTACCGGTCAGGGTTCACAATATGCCAATATGCTCAGGGAACTGAAAGAAACCGAAGCTATTGTCAAAGAGACATTCCGGGAAGCAGATGAGATCATGACGCCATTGCTCGGAAAACCATTGAGCGATTATATTTTTGTGGATGGCTCTGATAAAGCAAAAGTCGCTGCAGCAGAACACGATCTGATGCAAACAGAGATCACGCAACCAGCCATGCTTTGTGCAGATGTCGCGTTGTACCGGCTCATGAAAGAATATGGTGTAGATGCCGATATGGTCATTGGCCACAGTCTGGGTGAATATGGCGCATTGGTGGCATCCGGAGCGCTTGACTTTAAGGACGCTTTACTTGCAGTGAGCGCCAGGGGCCATCAGATGGCAAAGGTCAATGTGACCGACAAAGGTAAAATGGCAGCTGTTTTTGCTTCACCTGAACAAATAGAAGCTATTTTAAAACAGGTAAATGGCTATGTGGTGATCGCCAATATCAATAGCTATGGACAATCCGTCATCGGTGGAGCCACTGATGCAGTTGAGTCTGCCATGAAAATGGCCAAAGCGGCAGGTTACCATGTGAGTTCACTGCCTGTCAGCCACGCTTTCCACACGGATATTGTAGCGCCCGCCAGTGGACCGCTCCGCGAAGTACTCAGTGATTTCAATTTGAAAAAACCTGTAATTCCGATCATTTCCAATGTGACCGGTGATTATTATCCGGTGAGCAACTGGAATAAGGAGCAAATGTTGGATCTGCTTTCCAGGCAGGTTGCTTCTCCTGTGCAATTCGTGAAAGGGATCAATAATTTATATCAAAACGGCGCCAGGATTTTTGTGGAAATGGGTCCTAAAAAAGCCTTGAACGGTTTCGTCCGTGATATCACTGAAAATCTGGAAGGTGTAACGAACCTGTTTACCAATCACCCAAAAACGGGAGAATTTGAGTCCTTCAACCAGGCCTTATGTGGTCTTTATGCTGCCGGCCTCGGCAATGGTCGGATGGAGGAAATTAAAATGCAACCTGCCGCAACAATGGAATCCAGACCTGTACCAACACCTGTTGTACAGGTTAGTAATGTAAACATACCAACTACCGGAACAGAAATTCCTTCATTTGACAAGGAATCGAGGTATCTGGAATTGGGAAAAATGTTTGTTGATTTCCTGGAAAAAGCAGAAAACAAAATACATCCGGGAACCGGCGGTTTTGAAGAAAAAGAGATCTGGATCACAGGCGCTTCTTTGGGATTACCCGGTGTGGAAAGGGTGTTTTCAGATGAAAATGTAGAAAGAATCCTGCGGGGTGATCAGTTTATCCGCTGGATACCGGATGAACTGCAGCAAAAAATGGTTCAGAAAAACATTACCCGACTGGTAAAAACAGGATCCAACGGACCACGTTTTGAAACCATTCAGAGCGTCGATGAGGTGATCAAACTGGCTGCCAGAAGGATTGATCTGGATATTGTCCGGGATTTTGATTTCCCACAGGACAGAATGGATGCCTTGGATGCCGTATCTGCGCTGGCGATCGGAGCAGGTCTGGATGCCTTGAGAGATGCCGGAATTCCAATGGTCATGAATTACAAAACGACCTCTACCGGAACCCAATTGCCTGATCGGTGGTTGCTTCCCAATGACATGCGTGATGATACCGGGATCATTTTTGCTTCAGCATTTCCCGGTTATGATAATTTCCTGGATGAAATACAAAGATTTAAAAATGACCAGGCTGCAAAGGAAAAACTGGCTTTGCTGGAAAATATAAGGCAAAAACTGGTAAATTTATCGGGATCTGCTGAACTGACCAATCAGATTGATCAGCAAATCAGCGCTTTGAAGTCTGAACTTGAAAGTAATCCTTATGTTTTCAACAGAAGATTCCTTTTCAGGGTTCTTTCTATGGGACATTCTCAATTTGCAGAATATATTGGTGCCCGAGGGCCCAACTCTTCCATGAATGCTGCCTGCGCCAGCCTTACTCAGGCTTGCGGAATGGCAAATGACTGGATCAATGCGGGACGTTGCAACAGGGTCATCGTCATCAGTGCAGATGACATCACGAGCGATAATATGCTGCCATGGTATGCAGCAGGATTTTTGGCTACCGGTGCTGCTGCAACCGATGCCAGGGTGGAAGATGCTGCTTTGCCTTTTGACAACAGAAGACACGGTATGCTGATCGGTATGGGTGGCGCATCTCTGGTCATCGAAAGTAAGGAGATCGCTCAAAACAGAGGCATTACTCCTATTGCCCAAATGATGGGTTCTATATTTGCCAACAGCGCTTTTCACGGAACTCGTCTCGACGTCAGCCATATAAAATTTGTCATGGAGAAACTGATCATCGATGCAGAGAAGAGATGGAATATCAACCGTTTCGATATCGCCAAACAAATGGTCTTTGTTTCTCATGAAACCTATACACCAG
The DNA here is from genome assembly GCA_002344345.1 of Saprospiraceae bacterium UBA2365. GTDB lineage: Bacteria > Bacteroidota > Bacteroidia > Chitinophagales > Saprospiraceae > UBA2365. Next base: position 33,224 of record DDTL01000097.1, on the reverse strand, counting down.
CCCGTGGCGGAAGCGCATCTGCAGAAATTGAAGCTCTGCGTTACGTTTTCAGGGATAAAGCCAATGATATCGTCATTGCCAATACTAAAGGTTTTACAGGACATCCGATGGGTGTGGGCATCGAAGATACCATTGCCATTAAGATCCTCGAAACGGGAATTGTGCCTCCGGTGGCCAACTTTAGTGAAGTTGACCCTGAACTTGGAAACCTCAACTTATCCAAAGGTGGCAGATACAATGTAAATTATGCATTGAGATTGGCAGCAGGTTTTGGGTCGCAGATCAGCATTATTTTGTACCGCTGGTTCCCGACAAAGGATCAACAAAGGAAATCACCCACTCAGCTCGGGTTCCAATACCGGATCACTGATGAGCAAAAATGGAAAAACTGGCTCCGGTCTGTTACCGGCAAAACTGATCCGGAAATTGAAGTGTATAAAAGAACACTGCGTGTTTCAGATCCTTTTGTGCCGGTCACAAATGGCAAAAAAGAAGAAATAGCAGCCCAACCTGTCATTGTTCCGTCAAAACCGGTTGTGCCGGTGGTCGAAACACCTGTTTCCCCGGTGGTCTCTGTCTCTGATCCTGTAAAAGATCGCATTCTCCAACTGGTCAGTGAAAAAACCGGATATGCAGCTGATATGCTGGCAGTTGACCTGGATCTGGAAGCAGACCTCGGTATTGATACTGTCAAGCAAGCCGAATTGTTCGCCGATATCCGCGGTTTGTTCAATATACCTCAGGATGAAAGCATTGTTTTGTCCGAATTTTCGACGCTACAACACATCATCGATTTCGTTTACAGTAAGAAACCTGAACTGGCAGAACAGAAAGTTACACTTACTCAAAATGCAACGATTTCAACGCCTGTATTGAGTCACGAAACCACAGTTACTACTCCGGCTACCAACGAAGTCACTGCCAAAATAATGACACTGATCGCAGAAAAAACCGGATATCCGGTTGAAATGCTGGATCTGGACCTGGATCTGGAAGCAGATCTCGGAATTGATACGGTCAAACAGGCAGAGTTGTTTTCCGACATCAGAGGCTTGTTCGATATTCCACAGGATGACAGCATCGCATTGTCCGAGTTTCCCACATTGAACCACATTCTGGAATTTGTGTATTCCAAAAGACCGGAATTGAGGGCACTGGCAAGTGTGGCTCCTGTTCAGACAGCAGCCGCTCCAACGCCTGTTTTTGCAGATAAAACCGCGGAAAATGTAGTTCCGCCAAGCGGGCAAAGCCAGGTAGTGGAAGATATACTCAATCTGATCGCTCAAAAAACAGGTTATCCGCCGGATATGCTGGATCTCGACCTCGATCTGGAAGCTGACCTGGGCATTGACACCGTAAAACAGGCGGAATTGTTTGCTGACATACGCGGCTTGTTCGATATTCCGCAGGATGACAGCATCGCTTTGTCCGAATTCCCGACATTGAACCATATTCTGGAATTTGTGTATTCCAAAAGACCGGAATTGAGGGCACTGGCAAGTATCGCTCCTGTTCAGACAGCAGCCACATCTGCACCTGTTTTTGCAGATAAAACCACGGAAAATGTAGTTCCGGCAAGCGGGAAAAACCAGGTCGTGGAAGATATACTCAACCTGATCGCTCAAAAAACGGGTTATCCGCCCGATATGCTGGATCTTGACCTCGATCTGGAAGCTGACCTGGGCATTGACACCGTAAAACAGGCGGAATTGTTCGCTGACATACGCGGGTTATTCAATATTCCTCAGGATGACAGCATCGCTTTGTCCGAATTCCCGACATTGAACCATATTCTGGAATTTGTTTATTCGAAAAGACCGGAATTGAGAGTGCAGGCCACAGCTGCTCCGGTTCAGTCAGCAGCTTCTCCAACGCCAGTTTTTGCAGATAAAACCATGGAAAATGTAGTTCCGGCAAGCGCTAAAAGCCAGGTAGTGGAAGATATACTCAACCTGATCGCTCAAAAAACGGGTTATCCGCCCGATATGCTGGATCTTGACCTGGATCTGGAAGCTGACCTCGGCATTGACACCGTAAAACAGGCGGAATTGTTCGCTGACATTCGCGGATTGTTCGATATTCCGCAGGATGACAGCATCGCTTTGTCCGAATTCCCGACATTGAACCATATTCTGGGATTTGTATATGCAAAAAGACCCGATTTAAAACCCGGTCTGACACCAGATGCGGTCACTGCAGCTGCCAAACCGGTTGAGACACTTTCATACTCTCCGGCTGCTTCCCAAACCGCTTCAGGAAGGGATAAAATAGCTCAGGACATCATGCAACTGATCTCCGTAAAGACAGGTTATCCTGCTGAAATGCTGGATCTCGACCTCGATCTGGAAGCTGATCTTGGGATTGACACGGTCAAACAGGCAGAATTATTTGCTGAGATCCGGGGTTTGTACCAGATACCTGCTGATGATTCCATAGAATTGTCCAACTACCCGACACTCAACCACATCATTGGTTTTGTGATGGAAAGAAAACCTGGATCTGCAGATTCAATAGAAGGCACTACCGGACAAATGGTTAAACCTGATGCACCAACATCCTCAGCAATAAAAGCTGGAGACCTGGATGCGGTAGCCCAAATCCCGAGAAGAGTGCCTGTCCCCGTATTGCGGCCTGAAGCACAGCTATGCAAAGCGACCGGGGTAGAATTGGCAGGTAAAAGAGTGATCGTCAAAACAGACCATGGAAAAACTGCGGATGCATTGATCAAAAAACTAAAGGCTTTAAAAGCTGAAATTTTGGTGATAAGTGACCATCCTGGTTTTGACGATTTGGCTGTTCGCATCAAAGAATGGGTTGATAACGGAGGCGTTCATGGCGTTTACTGGTGTGCTGCACTGGATAAGGAAGAAAGCCTTTCGACCATGAGCTATGAAACATGGAAATCTGCAACGCATAGCCGCATTAAATTGCTCTATCATACCATGAGGCAGTTGGAATTAACCGGGCAAAAGGACGTTTTCCTGGTCTCTGCAACCCGTTTGGGCGGACATTTTGGGTATGATGAAACAGGCGCGTTTGCTCCTTTAGGCGGTGCCGTCTGCGGATTTACCAAGGCTTATAAGCGGGAAAATCCTGCAAGTCTGGTAAAAGTCGTTGATTTCGGACCAGCCATAAAAACCACTCCATTTGCAGATGTCCTGATACAGGAAACCTTGTTTGACAACGGCGTAGTAGAGCTTGGATACAAGAAAGGACTCAGATGGACGATCAGCCTTGAAGAAAAGCCACAGTTGACCGGCAATGCAGGAATGGCGCTTGGTAAGGATACCGTATATCTGATCACCGGCGCAGCAGGTAGCATTGTTTCGGCCATCACAACGGATCTGGCAGCTGCAAACGGCGGTAAGTTTTACCTGATGGATCTGACGCCTGAACCAGACAGAAATGATCCTGATATCCAACTGTTTGAAAACGATAAGGAAGGACTTAAGAAAAAGCTTTTTGAACGTCTGACACAATCCGGTGAAAAAGCAACACCGGTAAAGGTTGAAAAAATGCTGGCTGGCATTGAAAGAAAACATGCAGCATTCAGCGCCATCAGGGCGATCGAACAAGCCGGAGGCACAGTACATTATTTTGCTGTGAATCTGCTGGATCATGAAGCTGTTCATGCTGCGGTGAAGGAGATCATGAAAAATGAACAGAAACTCGATGTTTTACTGCATGCCGGAGGATTGGAGATCAGCAAACTGCTTAAAGATAAAGGACCTGATGAATTCAACCTCGTCTTCGATGTAAAAGCTGACGGCTGGTATAATATCCTATCTGCACTGGGAGAATTTCCGGTGGGCGCAGCCGTGGTTTTCAGTTCTATCGCAGGACGTTTTGGCAACGGCGGACAGGTGGATTACAGCTCGGCCAATGACTTCCTATGCAAAAGCGTTTCCTCTTTCAAAAACAATCGTTCCGCTACAAGAGGCATCGCGCTTGACTGGACCGCATGGGGCGGCATCGGCATGGCAGTCAGAGGTTCAATCCCGATGGTCATGAAACAGGCAGGCATCGATATGTTACCTCCTGACGCGGGAATACCCTTTATCAGGAAAGAATTGGTTGCTTCAACTGAAACGGTGGAAGTCGTCGTCGCTCAAAGTCTCGGCCTTATGCTGAAGGAATTTGATCAGGAAGGCGGGATTGACCCGAAAAAAGCGGCTGTTTTGCTGAAAGATCACATTATGATGGGAGAAATCAGGGAAATGGGACTGTACGGCGGATTGACCGTTTCAGTCAGTCTTGACCCTGCAACACAGGGATTTTTGTTTGATCATCAGATCAATCAGGTGCCTGTCTTGCCTGGTGTGATGGGTATTGAAACCATGGCGGCTGTTGCCGGTGCATTTTTACCGGAAATGCATGTTCAGGCTGTACAAAATATTTCCTTCCTCGCACCATTCAAATTTTATAAATCAGCGCCAAGGGAAGTTTTCGTGACCGTCCGTTTCAAGGAATCCGGTGATAATATCCTGGCGCAATGCGAATTATATGGTTTAAGAAAACTGGTTGGCCAGGATGAAGCGCAAAAAACAACGCATTTCCGGGCTGAAGTCTTGTTGGGCAAAGATCCGGTGACCATTCCTGAAAATATCGATAAAAAGCTGCTCAAAAAAGCAGCTAAGGCTGTTGTACTGAAGGCAGAGGATATTTACAAGGTATATTTCCACGGTCCTGCTTACCAGGTGATCGAAGAGATCCGGATGAAAGGGGAACAGATGATCGGCGTTTTCGCGGAAAATCTGCCACCGAATCATACCCCGGAAAACAGATCTGTATTTTTTATGCCGCGATTGATCGAGCATTGTTTCCAGACTGCCGGTGTGCACCAACTGGGTGTGGAAGGCATCATGGGATTGCCGGCAAGTGTACGTACGTTCAGCGCATTCAGGCAATGGGATGGCAAAAAGAAATTGTTTGCATTGGTAGATAAAACGGATGCAGGTTATCATGCTGTGATCTCAGATGATCAGGGCTTGATCTACCTTGAACTGGATGGTTACACAACGGCTGAACTTCCGACACAGATGGATGCTGCCCTGTTGCAACCATTCAGCGGCCTGGCAGGTAAATAATGAAGGGATGACCATATTCGGAGCCATCCAACATCAGGAGGATGTACCCATTCATCAGGAATGGTTGCATCCTGTTGAAATAAAATATCTGAACGGATTAAAGTTTGAAAAAAGAAGGAAGGACTGGTTGCTCGGTCGGTGGACTTCAAAAAAACTATTGCAACAGGTTATTTTCCAGGATTTTCCCATAAACGAAACAGAGATCCGGAAAGGTCCTAACAGGGAACCGATGGTGTTTTTCCGGGCTGAACCGGTATCGTGCCGGCTCTCCATCAGTCACAGTCATAGCCTGTCCTTTTGTGTGTTGAGCAGGGAAGAACGGTCGCTTGGTTGTGACCTGGAGAAAGTGGAAATCCGGAGCGAAGGGTTCATCCGGGATTATTTTACGAACAAGGAACGGAGTTTGTTTGATGAAAATTACCGGGTATCCTTTGACAGAGACAGCTATTTTACCCTGTTGTGGAGCGCCAAGGAAAGCGTCATGAAGGCTTGTCTGACCGGATTGAGCATTCCGGCCAAAAACATTGAATTAATAGAACTCAAGGGGTTCAAAGCAGATAACTGGTCAGAAATTTCCATGAAAAACCTGACAAATAATACCCACTATCGAGGATCTTTTAAGGTGGCAGACGGATTTGCATGGGTAGTTCTGGCAGAAGCCGGACAAGATGATCCAGGGCGGATCAGTTTGGAGTGGGTTGGGTAAAAAAGCAGTTTTTTGCGAATTAATTTGGTATATGATTCATTTACAATAATTTAAATGATCGGGCATTTCGGTTTGTGTACTACAGATTTTTACAAAACTCTTCTGATCATGGATTCTTGTGGATTTTGATGGGAACACGGAGGCCGCGGATTTGACGGATGGTCGCGGATTTTACCGAAATATCCGAATGAGCAGAAGTTCAACTCGTCAACGCAGAAGATGAACTTGCTCACGCAAAAGATGAACTCATCAATGCAAAAGTTCATCTTGCCTATGCAGTAGTTCAATTTGCCTGTGCAGTAGTTAATTGATCAGGACTTGTTCCTGTTTAATCAAAAATAATTTATTATTATTGATATTCAATATGTTATATAAGTAAATAATAAAATTTACCGCACTAATGATAAAAAGTTCATTTCTGATGAGATTTAGAGAATGGGTGGTAAGCACTTAATTGAGGCAAAAAACACAGATATATCATTTTCAACTTTTAATCGGTTCAAATAAAATGAATATTAACACTAAAAGATACAAGTCAGGAGCTGAAATTGCCTCAACCCTGAGTGAGATAATCGAAAAATCAGGCTCATCGCACTCAAGGTGAAAAGTCGGGGCCAAAGGATAATCTTTTTGATCGGGAGCTGGTTTTTGTGGCTCAATCGAAAGGCAGGAAAGACCGGTATACCATTTTAGGTAAAAAAGCATTGAGCATGTTGCGCGCTTATCTGGATGAATATAAGCCGGTCAACTATCTTTTTGAGGGCCAAAATGGTGATCGTTATTCCGATACCAGCATCCGGCAATGAATATGACGATGCCATCAGGAAGAGTGGCATAAAGAAGAAAGGCGGTCCCCATACATTCCGACATTCTTTTGCCACACATTTGCTTGAACATGGAACAGATCTGAGATATATTCAGGAAATGCTTGGTCATGAATCGGGTAAAACTACTGAGATCTATACCCATGTGAGCGCCAAAAACTTTTCAAAGATCAAAAGTCCCGGAGATTATCCGGAAATTTGATGGTAGAATACAAAAAATGATTATCTTTAAAGCGACAAAATCATTAAACATAATGAAAAAGCCCTTCTGTATCGTATTCCTCTATCTTTCAGCGAATTATATAAGTTTTCACCTTTTGACTGAAGTGGAATAATAGGGATAGGGGTGGTATTATACAGGAGTTGTGTGCAACCATAAATCAGACAGCAGATAAAGGATAAATGCTTATACAGGTTAAAATAGTACTTAATATATTCCTTCTGGGATTATTCTCATGTAGTATAAGCTTCTCTGATACATCTTATATAACTGAAAACATTAGTTTTTACAATAAATCAGCAAATATAAAAATTGCCGGTACGCTGACCTATCCAAAAGGGAAAGGTCCTTTTCCAACAGTAATCCTAATACCGGGGAGTGGTGATACTAACCGCGACGGCTCAGACAATATGATAAATAGACCATTCTTTGAAATTGCTAATTATTTAACAGCAAATGGAATGGCAGTATTGCGGTGTGACAAAAGAGGAGTTGGTGAATCAGAAGGAGTTCTTGATTTTACTACAACTCTTGCAGATTTGGTGTCAGACATAAAAGCCTCAATAGACTTTCTTAACAATAATCCTATAGTAGACAAAAAACATTTTGGATTGATAGGGCATAGCTATGGAGGATTAGTAGCAGCAAAAGTTGCGGAAGACCTACCTTCAATATCATTTATTGTTTTATTAGCAAGTCCTGGCATTAAACAAGGAAATATTGTCAGCCAACAATTATCAGATATACCAAAAATTTTTGGAGTTAGTGATAAGACCACTGACAAATTTCAAATAATCATTGATAGCACCATGATTTTAATGTCTTCCAAAGAAAATTCAAAGATTCAAACTGAAAAGATTGAAAAGATGTATGAAAGACAAATAAAGCAGGTTACTAATAATGAAATTGAAACCATGAAGAAAATAGGGTATGTTTTTCAACGGGAAGCACACCTATATTCTCGCATGACAATGATGCCCTTTTGGCATGAGTTTTACACACTTGACCCCAAAACAATATATGCACAATTAAAATGCCCTGTATTATCCGTAATAGGTGAAAATGATTTACAGGTCAGACCAAGCCCAAATCAGGAAGCAATTGAAATGGCATTAAAAGAAGGGAATAATGAGAAATATACCATAATGACAATGAAAGGGTTAAATCATCTTTTCCAAAAGAGCAAATCAGGGTCACCTATTGAGTATAACAGAAATTTGGAGACTATGTCAAAATCTTTTTTAGATAAAATTTACAACTGGATATTTAAACAACCGGATACATAGAAAATTATAAACAATAAATGGCAGCACACAACATTTTGTATAAGTAATGGCAGGGAAAGAGCTAAATATCGAGGTTTGTAGCCCGCTCAAACTGCGTAGCGATTTGACAGGAAACTACCACGCAATCTGCCACTACTCATACAATTCACCGTTATAGCCAATGGTAGAGCGACATGTCAACATCATAACGTGCGGTGAAAAAATAAAATAAACACCGCATATTTGCGGCAAATAATTTTTATATTTGCTGCATAATTGATCGGGAGCAATGGCCAAATATATTTACGAACATAAAAACTGGACAGACTTTACCTGGGATGATAAAGCTATAAATGGAGTATTTGGCGAAGTTCGGTTAATGCAAGGCAAAATCATCGGGCAAATGAACGCACTTGGGTTCTCTGCCAAAGAAGAAGCCACACTTACCGCCTTAACCTTAGACGTAGTAAAATCATCTGAAATAGAAGGTGAATTGCTCGACTACGAACAAGTACGCTCATCTATAGCAAGGCGTTTGGGTATTAACACAGCAGGACTTGTGCCAAGTAGCCGACACATTGAGGGCGTTGTTGAAATGATGCTTGATGCTACCCAACGCTACCAATTACCTTTAACTGAAAAACGTTTGTTTGGTTGGCACGCAGCACTTTTTCCAACAGGATATAGCGGACCTTATGAAATCGAGGTGGGCAGATACCGTACAGGCGAAATGCAAGTAGTTTCAGGAGCAATGGGAAAAGAAAAAGTGCATTATGAAGCTGTAAAACAAGTATTAGTAAAAGCTGAAATGGACAAGTTTTTAAATTGGTTCAATCATGACAATAAACTTGATCCCGTTCTGAAAGCTGCCATTGCCCACTTTTGGTTTATCATCATTCATCCCTTTGATGATGGAAACGGTCGAATTGCTCGTGCGATAACTGATATGTTGCTCGCCCGTGCCGAAAGTAGTGGTGAACGTTTTTACAGTATGTCGAGCCAAATTTTAATAGAACGCAAACGTTATTACGAAATATTGCAAAAAGTACAACATAGCACAGGCAACATTACCGAGTGGCTCGAATGGTTTTTACATTGTCTGAAAAACGCAATGCTTGCAACGGAAAACACGACTCAAAAAATATTACATAAGGCTGGATTTTGGAAATTGCACGAACAAACACCCATCAACGAACGACAACGCTTAATGCTTAACAAACTTTTAGACGGATTTGAAGGTAAATTACAAACTTCAAAATGGGCAAAAATCACCAAAACCTCTACTGATACCGCTTTGCGTGATATACAAGACTTGATCAAAAAAGGTATCTTAAAACAAACAACAGAAGGAGGGCGAAACGCTAATTATGAATTAACAGACTTTAAATTAGAATAACCACTGGCTATAACATCTAAGCGTTCGTCGTGGTTGCAAACCACGCGATGAACCCCCGTAGGTAAACACCAACGGGGTGAACGCAGTGTTGAACCCCTTAGGTTATTACCAACGGGGTGAACGGAATACTGACGCTGTCGGTCAGCATCTTTGACCTCTTTCGGTAGCGCTCTCAAGAGCGGAAAACCAGCATTTTTTTAATCTTATGGGGTTATCGGTATTGCGAATGTAGGATATATCGTGTGAAGTTACCCTTTTTCCTGATCCTGCAACCTGGTTTGATTGCTTTTTAGCTTTGTTTCTTCTGTTTTCACATCGGTTTTTACATAACTTCCCTTATCCACATCTCTTATGCGATGCAGTAAGCAGTTTCATTTTCCCCGCCTTGTTTATGCAAATCCGGTGGCCCTCTTCTCCCGAAAGTCTCGATGACGTGCATCTTTCCTGTCTTGCAGCACGGACATGATGGTAATGACCAGGATTTGATCACTTCAACTTTTTTTACTGCACATGATTCAGAAAATGAACTTTGCAATCGTGCTAACTTTTCAGATTTCCATGAACCGGACAGGAAGCCATAAATACATAAATATCATATAGTTAGATCGACTAACAATCAATATTACGCCATGGCTGCCAGATGCCGGGAATAATTCAAGCACGTGCGCTTACTGCGACCTGTGATAGAAAGTTTTTTCTCAAATCGCTCTATAAGTGCTGCAAATCCACTAACTTGTGCCTTGGCACGTGCGATCAATGTGTGCTTTGCTAACTCTACTGACGCTGCGATCAGCACAGGTTCCATGACGCTGAAGGTCAGGATTTTAATCAGGAGCTTTCTTTTTTGTTGTCATCTTTTGTTGCTTTTAGTTAAAATCTTAATGACAGCAGATAATAAACCACCATCATTCCGGGCGTGGGAAAGCTACTGAAGGTTTAGTTCAACACGGGTTTTGCGTCAGTGGGCAGACCGTGCGAATAGAAACATTTGAGCAATTAATAAACGTTGGTGCTGGCAGACAGTTTTTCGGTTTCATATGCCCACCAACGCAAAGTTTGAAACCGTTAGTGGTCAGGCTAAAAAGCAACACATCAACAAATATTTATTAATGAGATGCTAATAGAAACAAAGAACTTAAAACTCATTCCTTGCGATGCTGAAATATTGCATTCAGCTATTCAAGGAAATGAATTTATTGCCCACAAACTGAATGTGACAGTTCAGGATAATTGGACAGAATTTGGTATTGGACCATTACAATATTCACTTGACAAACTTACTGAAAGTGAAGACGAGAAAGGTTGGTTAACATATTTTCCAATTCACAAGCATGACAACAGATTAATTGGAAATGGTGGATATAAAGGAAAACCGACAACTGATGGAACGGTTGAACTTGGGTATGAAATTGCACCAAGCTATCGTAATCTTGGACTTGCGTCCGAAATGACAAATGGATTGATTAAAAATGCTTTCAATGACCAGAGAGTGAAATCAATTATTGCCCACACACTTAGAGAAGAAAATCCATCTACTAAGATTCTGAAGAAATTTGGATTTGAATGGATTGAAGAAATCTATGACCCTGACGATGGATTCATTTGGAAGTGGGAATTAAAAAGACATTAAAACAACATGCGCAATCCACTAACAGGGGTTTGAACGCAATGAGGGCAGAAGTGGTAAATTGAACATTTAAGCTTCTAATCCTTCGCTGCTGCATGGCCAAAATCCTAATGCCCAATTTGACCAGACCGAAACTTATACTATAATATGAAACGGATTGAAACAATACATTTATTCCCAAAATTGACAGAAGAACTTTTGGAATTATTACAAGGATTGGAAGCATCTGATTGGTTAAAGCCGTCACCAATCAATGGAAGAACCGTTAAAGATTTGGTTTCACATTTAATTGACGGTTCATTGAGAAATTTATCTTTTCAACGAGACAATTTTACAGATGATACAAATGTACCAAATATTAATTCATACAAGGATTTAGTTGACTTTATTCAAAAACTAAACAAAGAGTGGATGATTGTTTCACGGAGATTAAGTCCTCCAATTCTTATTGATTTGTTACAATATGCTGATAAACAATTTTATGAGTTTTTGAAAAATAAAAATCCGAATGATAAGGCAATATTTTCAGTCGCGTGGGCAGGAGAAGCAGAATCTCAAAATTGGTTTGATATTGCAAGGGAATATACAGAAAAATGGCATCATCAAATGCAAATCAGATTGGCTCTTAACAAACCAATTTTATTAAATACGGAATATACAGAACCATTATACGATACATTTATGATTGCTTTACCTCATTTGTTCAGAGAGTTTAGTGATTTTGAGAACAACACTAAAATTAAAATTAGTTTGACAGGCAAATTAAATAAAAGCTGGGTAATTGAATGGAAAACAGACAAATGGATTTTTGCAGACTCCATTAATTCAAAAATTTACACTTCGATTGAACTACCCGATGATATTGCATGGATAATTTTCACAAACACGGACAGAGAAAAAGATAAATACACAACAAATATTAAGATAAATGGAGACAAATCAGTTGGATTAAAATTGTTAGAATTGGTAACAGTAATGAGTTGAAAGTAAATTGAAAACAGAGCATAACTTGCAATATATATTAATTGCAGTGATTGTAGGTTATTTATGGGTTGTAGCCCGCGCCAACTTTTGTGTAACATGACAGTGAATCATCCGCAATCGGCAACTTTGCATGCCGCCACCATTAGTCAGAATTTAAAAAAGGACGACAAGCTGCAAATACTGCTACCGTACGCAAAATAGCCGTTATTCTTTGAAACATGGCAAATAAAAAATAGCAATACCTGCCCAAAACTAAATACATTTTCCTGAATGGAAAAAGAAAACAAATTGCATTGAAAGAAAGAAAATTGTAAATTTGGTCTTGATCCCAATGATCTTGGAATCTTTTCTCAAGACAGATACCCCGAAAAATGTAATATGAAATCGCCTAATATTCAAACAGTTAATTATCGTAAATTAGAATTAAAAGACAACCTTACTACTCAGATTTTAACTCAATATCTTCTGTTGAATGTGGAAAAATGAAATAAATTGCAATTCCCAGATAGATAGCAAATGAGAGATAGGGATGTATAAATGAACCTATTGCTCCTGCTAAATAAAGAACCGGACCAAATATGATTGAAAATATTGTTCCTTTTTTAAATTTTGAAATATCAATTTCAGAACTTAGTAATGACTTTCTGTTTGCAGCATATATCCGCATCAACGAGAAAGTTAGTGCCATAAACATCATTACAATTCCATATAGCAAAACAGCCATTTGATTGTCTGGATAGTCGCCCAAAACAGCAGTTGGAAATGGAATGAAAGAACACCACATTAACAAAATTGCATTCCACCAAAATAAACCATGATTAAAAATATAGAATATCTTGAATAGCCGATGATGATTTACCCAAATCACACAAACCGTAAAGAAACTGATGATCCAACTTATAAATTTAGGAAGCAACCCGATTAATGCTTTTAATAAATCACTACTATTGTCGTGTAGATCAATATGCGGAACTTTGATTTCAAGAACCAGTAATGTTACAATAATAGCGAAAACCCCGTCAGAAAAAGTTTCCACACGGGATTTCGAGAAGTAATTCTTAATATTTTCCATAATTTTATTTTTCCAAATATCCCCAAACAAAATTTGGATGATGACCATTCATACGCACCATTTTGACCCATAATAAAGTCATATGTTCTAAATGTAATGCTTGTGTTATGTTTCCTGTATCTTTGGCAAAATAACCTAATTCTTCGATGAGTTTTGAAACTTGCTTTTTAGCATCTTCAGAGTTTCCACAAATAAGCATTGCGGGTTTTACATTGTACATTGGGAAAGAACTATCTATAAAATTTTCAAAACCATAAATAGTAAATGCCTTCACCACTTTTGCATCAATCGCCAATTCCTGAACAACTTCCGAACCAGATTTTACACTATTCAAACCATGAGAAATTCCCGCACCGACAGGATTAGTGCAATCAACTAAAGGTTTGCCATTAAACTTTATTCCTTTGAGAGCTGTTTCGTTTGCCTGATATGGTGTGGCTAAAAAAATAATTTCGCATTCGTTTACTGCATCCTGCACATTTTTAACAACAAAATTCGGATTTCGCATTTTAGCAACCTTAACACTTTCCGAATGTGCATTATTGTTGGCTACAATAATTTCGTAACCCAATTTTTGAAGGTTATTTGCAATTGCAAATCCCACATTTCCAATTCCTATAAATGCTATTTTCATTGTTGCTATTTTTTTGAATTAATAAATTTCACGGCTTCATCTGCTATTATTTTATGCACCTTTGCACTTGCCGAAACTGCCCACCAATTCATAAATTCATCAGGATTTAATCCTTTACTTTTATTTGGAATTGGCACATTTGTTTTTTCCAAAGGATTCACGAAATTAATAATATCCAATGGTAAATACGCATCTGTAGATTTAATGCCATATTCGGCTGGATTCATTCCGACTTTTGTAAAAACACTTGCACCATCAAACTTGTAAAACTTCACATTTGAGTTTTGATAACTGTTCTCAATTTCTTGTAGTCCCTGATTCAACTCTGTACAAAGTTGTGAAGCCATATTTTGTTTTTCTGTGCCAAAATAACCGGGCGAATAACTCATATCAGGCATTGTACCTACAAAAATATTTGAAGCCCCTGATTTTACAAGTAATTCAATTGCTTGTTTATAGTTATTTGAAGGCGGATATATTTTTAGATCAGGTTGGCCGTACTCAAGGTAATTTCCAATGTCATGTCCTCCAGCCCATAATACGAATAGTGTTTTATCATCAATAATAGGATCAGTTGCTAAATAAGCTTTTACCTGTGCCAACATTCCCGATAATTCGATATTACTATCAAGTTGTAAAACCGTTTTTAATGGTTCATTTATGTTATAATGCCCGGTAGTTGCACCACCCATTGCATAATTATTTGCTAATGAAATTGGTAAATGCAATGCATCAGCAAAATGTTCTACCCAAACTTTACCATTAGTCCACCTACTCTCGTAAAAACCAGCATCAGCAGGTGGATATTTATAATTTGTAATTTTACCCCATTTCCCCATGTCATTTAAGCCATCGCCGAAAACGACCATACTTGTAAATTTTTGTTCCATATTACTATTTGTTTTAACTGTTTGACTACTTAGAAGTACAATTGCAACGATAGCATTCAGGGCTGATTTGAAATTCATTTTGCTCATAAATAATATTTTTTTGGGTTGCAAAACTAAATCTACAGTATTATTTTTGCAAGTAGGTACTATTTGGTAATGTAGGAACTAAAAAGTAACTAATGCAGAATATTAAAGGTTTATAAATCAATAAATATGGTTACAAGTGAAAATTATTTATCATGTCCACTAACCAGTGCAATGGAAATAATTGGTGGCAAGTGGAAAATAGTAATTTTAGGTCATTTATTTACCGGCGTAAAGCGATTTGGTGAACTAAAACAACTAATGCCTGGAGTTACTCAAAAAATGCTTACTCAGCAATTAAGAGAGTTGGAGACTGACGGACTGTTGCATCGTGAGATTTACAAAGAAATACCCCCGAAGGTAGAATATAGTTTAACTGAAAGTGGAAAATCACTTGAACCTATATTGAAAGAATTATGTATTTGGGGAATGCAATTGATTGAAAAGAATAACGACACCAATTAAGCAGTATTCATTGGGGTTTAAGTGATTAGGCGAGGTTTCTGCTCCGCTTCAAAATTCGTTATCGGGTGAAAGTGCCGAAACCCGCAATCCCTCAGCTGGACAAGCAAGAACCAAAGAGGAAAATGATCTAAGAACCCCGAGCCGCTCCGCTACGGGGTTCGACCCCGTTGGATTTACATCCTACGGGGTAAATATTCTGTGCGGTTTTAATTCTACATCAAATTTCTTAAAGTTCTGCCTAAAAATACACGAATTCAATTTTTAAGCACTTTTGTATTTTATTCTTACCTTGCAAAAAAAACACCGGATGAAGAAACATCTGCATACAGCCTATATTTTCCTGATGGTTTCAATAACTGTCATTATTTCCGTTTACCTGTTTTATATCGGACTCTCCTATTATACGACATCACTGGAAGAACGTTTTTATCACTCCGATCATCAACTACTGAAACCCAATGGTTTGTACGGACATGGTTTAGGCATCATAGGTACATTATTGATCATTATTGGAGTTTTTGGATATATGGCGAGGAAAAGGATGAAAATTTTATCCCGCATCTGGATCCTGAAACACTGGCTGGAATTTCATATATTCCTTTGTACTCTGGGATCCATTATGATCCTGTTTCACACAGCTTTTAAACTGGGGGGCATCGTATCGATCAGCTTCTGGAGCATGGTGGCTGTGATTTTAAGCGGTGTCATTGGTCGTTTCATTTATCTGCAGATACCGCGGACGATACAGGGAAGGGAATTGAACCTGAATGAGATCCGGGATGAAAAGGAGAAAATTCATTCCGTGATCAAAAACAATTTACCTGAAAGCACTTATCATGAGTTGTTGGATATGAATACTGTCAGAAAGAACAAAAACGGCTTTTTTGCCAGCTATTTTCTTGAAAGGAATCATATCAAACAAATCGGACGCAAATTAAGATCTTTTGAAATAACTCCACGTATCAGAAAAGAGATCCTTAACCAGTTTTCCCGGGAAGCTGCACTAAATAGAAAGATCCATCGTTTAGAGTTAATGCAAAGGCTTTTCCGATATTGGCACATCGCGCATCTGCCTTTTGCCCTGATCATGCTGATCATCATGGTCATTCATGTGACAGTGGCTTTATTACTCGGTTATAATTGGATATTTTGATGGAATCTTTATTGATTTATGGAATTGCAGGTTTGATCAGTGGACTGATCGTGTTGATCTATATCAGGAAACTGATCAGTGAATCCAGGTCTTCCCAACAGAAGATCGAAAAGGCGAAAGAAGAGGGTATCTACGAACCGGTTTCCCTGTATCCGTATATTGATCCAAACTCCTGTATCAGGTCAGGAGCATGCATAATGGCTTGTCCCGAGGAAGAGATCATAGGTATTCGCAACGGGCGGGCGACGCTTATCAATGCCTCAAGATGTGTGGGTCACGGCGCCTGCTTTCACGCTTGTCCGGTAGAGGCGATCACACTGCGCATTGGCACAGATAAACGTGGTGTGGACCTGCCTCATGTGAATCAAAACTACGAAACCAATATCCGTGGGATTTATATCGCCGGCGAACTGGGTGGTATGGGTCTGATCAAAAACAGTGTGGATCAGGGAAGGAAAGCTGTGGAAAATATCGCAAAAACCATAGAAAAGGGTCACAAGGCAACTTATGACCTGATCGTTATCGGAGCCGGACCTGCTGGCATTTCAGCATCATTACAGGCAAAAAAATCGGGTTTGAATGTGCTCACATTGGAACAAGATACACTTGGGGGTACTGTCTATAATTTTCCAAGGGCTAAAGTGGTGATGACCAACCCGATGGAATTGCCAGGATATGGTAAATTGAAGTTTTTTCAGACCAGCAAAAAGGAATTGCTGGATATCTGGAATGATGCGATTCAAAAGAATGATTTGGAAATCGTTGAAAATTGTAAAGTGGAAAGCATTTTACTCGAAAATGAGTTTTTTACTTTAACAACCAATAAAGTTATAAATTATACCACCCATCGGGTGTTGATCGCCATCGGGAGGAGAGGAACTCCCAGAAAATTGGGTGTCAAAGGAGAAGACCTTGAAAAAGTTGCCTATAAACTGCTAGAACCTGAACTGATCCGGGACAAACATATTTTAGTGGTCGGAGGTGGAGATTCCGCTATCGAAAGCGCTTTATTGCTCGCGGAGCAAAATAGCGTGACACTTTCATACAGAAGTGAAAAATTCAGCCGGCTTAAACCTAAAAATCTGGAGAATATTGTAAATGCTCAAAAAAACGAGATAATTGAAGTGATCCTTGAATCAAATGTAAAAGAAATTACAGAAACAGACGTTTTCTTAGAATTAAAATCAAAGGAAATATTTACCTTAAAAAATGATTTAGTGTTTATTTTTGCAGGAGGAGAGCTGCCAACAAGGTTTTTGGAAAATGCAGGGATACAGATTTCCAAAAGATTTAATTACACTTTGTTGTCTCACAAAAAATAATTTGAGAAGAATAATATCATATAAAAGATTTAATTTCAGCTTTTTGGTATTTGCCATCATGTTGATGCAAAGTTTTGCTGCTGCAGGGCAATTGTCGCCCGGCAAACTGGCAAAAGCGCACACCCATCTGGAAGGTTTGAGCAATTGTACCAAATGCCATGAGCTTGGTGAAAAGATCTCTGAAAAAAAATGCCTTGGATGTCATAAAGAACTCAACACAAGGATTTCTCAAAATAAAGGTTATCACGCCTCAAAAGAAATAAAAGGCAAATCCTGTATCAGTTGCCACAGTGATCACCACGGAGTGAATTTCGAAATGATCCGTTTCGACAAAAAAACATTCAACCACAAACTGACAGGCTATGAACTCAAAGACAAACACAAAATAGAAGATTGCGCAAAATGCCATCGGGATCAGTACATTATAGATCCTGCAATCAAAAAACTCAAAAAAACTTTTCTCGGACTGGATCAAAAATGTCTGAGTTGTCATGAGGATTACCATCAGAAAACCTTATCCAACGACTGTGCCAAATGCCATGATTACAAAGGTTTTAAGCCTGCGCCTCTTTTTAAACATGACAAAACCGGATTCCCGCTCCTGGGAGCTCACGAAAAAGTAAAGTGCGAGTCCTGCCACAAGAAAGAAGTCAGAGGTGGTCAGGAATTTCAAAAATTCACGGGAATACCATTCAAAAACTGTAATGCTTGCCATCAGGATCCACATAAAGGAGAATTCGGACAAAACTGCAAAACCTGTCACACCGAAATCTCTTTTCACCAGGTCAAGGCAAATTCCGGATTCAATCACAGTCTGACAGGTTTTGATTTGAAGGGAAAGCATAAAACCATAGACTGTAAAGCTTGCCACGATAACCGGGCGGGGACCAACGGCAGTTATAAGGAATTTGAAAATGTTCAGACTGTTTCCTGTTTACTCTGCCATAAGGATGAACACGACAAAAAATTTGGAAACTCCTGTGACGAATGCCATGATCAGTTCAGCTTTAAGATCAGGAACGGATACACGGGTTTTAACCACAGTTTAACTGGTTTTAGCCTTGAAAACAAACACCAGGCTGTGGATTGTAAAAAATGTCATACCGGGGCAAAAATGACAGATCCGCTGCTGCATAATCACTGCACCGACTGCCATACAGATTACCATAAGGGCGATTTTTTGAATACGCCGTACACGGATTGTGCATCCTGTCATGCTACCACAGGTTTTAATGAAAGCAGTTTTGACTTTGAAAAACACGAAAAGTCCTCTTTTCCCCTAAGCGGAGCACACATGGCTACACCTTGTATTGCCTGCCATAAAAAAACCGACACCTGGAAATTCAGGGATATCGGAACCAAATGTGCCGATTGTCACAACAATATCCACGATGGATTTATAGACGTAAAATATATACCAGACAACGATTGTCGCAGATGTCATGACGATCAGACCTGGAAACAAATAAGCTTTGAACACGATCAAACCGGTTTCCGACTGGAAGGAAAACACAAGGTGACTTCATGCCGGAATTGTCATTTTGAATACAACAATGGTCAATTGGTCACACAGAAATTCAAATTTACAGACAATAGTTGCGTATCTTGCCATCAGAATGTCCATGATGTTCAGTTTGAAGTGGATGGAAAAACGGATTGCAAGCGTTGTCACGGTTTTGAAAAATGGGATCGAAGCAACTTCAATCACGATAATGCTGCTTTCAGGCTGGAAGGAGCTCATGTGCAGCTATCCTGCGAGAAATGTCATCATAAAGAGGTTAGGAACGGGAAAGAACTGGTGGTTTATAAAACAGGTAAATTAACATGCGCAGATTGTCACAAATAATTCTGATCCTCATTTTCGGGTCAGCCCTCTGGGGTCAGTCACCGCACGGGGACAGGCTGGTTATTGACTGTGCTTCATGCCATTCACCGGAAAACTGGACTTTCAACAGAAAAAATGCTGCTTTTTCTCATGACATTACCCGGTTCTCACTTAAAGGCCAACATAAAGAACTGGATTGCAAATTATGCCACTCCAGCCTGATCTTTGACCAGGCAAATCCGGATTGCAATTCCTGTCACAACGATATCCACCAGCAAACAGTTGGTAACGACTGCGCCAGATGTCATAACCCGAATAGCTGGATCGTGACCAATATTTATGAGGTTCACGAAAGGACCAATTTCCCTTTGATCGGTGTGCATAAAAGTGTAAATTGCATAGAATGTCACCAAAATGCATCAAATAACTTATTTGAACCTTTAGATATAAATTGTGTCGGCTGTCATTCAAAGGAATATCAAATGACCTCCAGGCCAAATCACAAATTGAGCGGGTTTTCAGAGAATTGTTCAGATTGCCATGACCTTATTTCACATGACTGGAAAAGCAATGGTGTCAACCACAGTTTTTTCCCATTGGAAAAAGGACACCACATTATGGATTGTGCCGCTTGCCATAAAAATGAAAATTATAAGATCATTTCGAATGACTGTGTGAGTTGCCATCAGGCTGATTACGATAATACCGTCAATCCAAATCATAAATTGAGTGGGATTCAAACAGATTGCAAATCTTGCCATACTACCGATCCCGACTGGAATCCGGCCAATTTCAAAGATCATGACGGTTTGTTTTTTCCGATATATAGCGGAAAACACAAAGGAAAATGGGACAATTGTACCGAATGCCATGAAAATCCCTCTGATTATTCTGTTTTTTCATGTACCACCTGCCACAAAAAGAATGGTACGGATAATGAACATGATGATGTTCCTGGTTATCATTATGATAGCGGAGCTTGTCTGGCCTGTCATCCGACAGGAAATGAAGGTAGTATTTTTAATCATAACACTACCGGTTTTCCATTAACCGGTGCTCATAACACAGTCAGTTGCCAGGAATGCCACACCAATGGTTACAAAGGCACTTCAACCGCATGCAATTCATGCCATCAGGGTGATTATGATGCCAGCCTAAACCCGGCTCACCCAAACCTGGGCTTATCAACTGATTGTGCTCAATGCCACACGACTCAACCGGACTGGAAACCAGCGACTTTCGAAATTCATAATAATTTCTATGTGTTGAACGGTAAACACTCAGCCATCGCAAATGATTGTGCAAAATGTCACAATGGTGATTACAACAATACACTCAACAGTTGTTTCGGATGCCACAGTGAAGATTATAATTCAACTACAAATCCTGATCATAAAGCTGCTTTATTCCCGCAGGACTGTGCGAGCTGTCACAGCGAGACCGCATGGGAGCCTTCCACATTTAACCATGACGGGCTTTATTTTCCGATTTACAGCGGAAAGCATAAAGGTGAATGGGATCAATGTACGGACTGCCATCAGGTAGCAGGGGATTTCAAACAGTTCACCTGTATCAGTTGTCATCAAAATCCGGCTACCAACGAAGAGCATATGGGCGTTTCCGGTTACTTTTATTCAGACAATGCCTGCCTGGCCTGCCACCCCTCAGGAGATGCAGATGCGGTGTTTGATCATAATACTACCGGTTTCTTCCTTACAGGTGGTCATAGCGGAATAGATTGCGCCAGTTGCCACGCATCTGGTTATGAAGGTACATCCCCCGATTGTGCTTCCTGTCATACAGCTGATTATAACCTGAGCCAGAATCCTTCTCATACTACATTGAATCTGGGTACAGATTGTGCGGCATGTCATACGACACAACCCGGATGGAATCCGGCCCGTTTCGAGGTACACAATCAGTTTTATCCCTTGAATGGCGCTCATGCAGCCATTGCAAACGATTGTGCAGCCTGTCATTCAGGTAATTACAACAGCACACCTAATACTTGTTTTGGCTGTCATTCAGCAGATTATAATACGACAAGTGATCCCAATCACGTTTTGTTGCAGTTTCCTGACGATTGTGCGTCCTGTCATAGTGAAAACGCCTGGACGCCTTCGACTTTCAATCACGACGGACAATATTTCCCGATTTACAGTGGAAAACATAAAGGGGAATGGGATCAATGTATGGATTGTCATAATAACCCGGGTGATTTCGGACAATTTACCTGTATAAATTGTCATACCAACCCTGAAACCAACGAAGAACATGAGGATGTTCAGGGTTATTTCTACAGCGATGCGGCCTGCTTCGCATGCCATCCCACCGGTGAAGCAGATGATCTCTTTGATCATAGCAGCACCGGATTTCTTTTATCCGGAGGTCATGGTGGATTAGATTGTATCTCTTGTCATGCAGGAGGTTTTAGCGGAACTTCATCTCAATGTGTTTCCTGCCATCAGAATGATTATGATCAAACCGATGATCCGGCGCATGGATCACTGGGGATAAGCACAGAATGCAGTGAATGTCACACCACCAATACGGGTTGGAGTCCGGCAAGTTTCAGCATGCACAACGACTTTTATCCAATTTTGGGAGCACATACAGCCATTTCGAATGATTGTGCGGCCTGTCACGCAGGCAATTATACCAACACGCCTAATACCTGCATTGGCTGCCATCAGACAGACTTTAACAATACCAGCAATCCTAACCACGGAGCCAATGCATTTCCAACCGATTGTGCTGTTTGTCATACTCAAAATGCCTGGACTCCTTCCAACTTTGACCATGCCATTGTATACCCCCTGACAGGAGCGCATGCTGCCGTGGCACAGGATTGTGCACTTTGTCACAACGGAAATTACAATAACACACCCAACAATTGTCAGGATTGTCACCAAACAGATTTCAACAACACCTTGAATCCAAACCATGGCGCACTTGGCTTCTCAACGGATTGTTCAAGTTGTCACACAACAAATTCCGGCTGGAGTCCTGCTTTCATGCCCGAGCATAACACTATTTACCTGATCGAAGGTGCTCACACTTCTCTTGACTGTGCCGCTTGCCATAATGGAAATTATAACAATACACCAAACACCTGTTTTGGCTGTCATGCCGAAAATTATGCCGGTACAACCGAACCCAATCATGCTGCAGCAGCGTATCCGGAAAATTGTATCATTTGTCATAGCCAGAACGGTTGGTCTCCTGCAAGTTTTAACCATAATGCTGTTTATCCGCTTACAGGCGCTCATGCTTTGATCGCAGAAGATTGCGCTTCATGTCACGAAGGATCTTACAGCAATACACCAAATACCTGTCAGGAATGTCATCAGGACCATTACAATGCTACGGTCAATCCAAATCATTTAAATCTTGGTTTTTCCACCGATTGTGCTTCTTGCCACACCACTGATCCGGGCTGGAATCCGGCTTTGATGCCTGATCACAACGATTATTATGTGATCGAAGGCGCTCACACCACCCTGGATTGTGCCGGTTGCCATAACGGAAATTATAATAGCACATCCAATACATGTTTTGGCTGCCATGCGGAAAATTACAATAGCACTTCAGATCCGGATCATCAGGCTGGAGATTATCCGAATGATTGTACGATCTGTCATAGTCAAAACGCATGGTCGCCGGCAAATTTTGATCATAATACCATTTATCCACTCACAGGCGCTCATGCTTTGATCGCAGAAGATTGCGCTTCATGTCACGAAGGATCTTACAGCAATACACCAAATACCTGTCAGGAATGTCATCAGGACCATTACAATGCTACGGTCAATCCAAACCACTTAAATCTTGGTTTTTCCAACGATTGTGCTTCTTGCCACACCACTGATCCGGGCTGGAATCCGGCTTTGATGCCTGATCACAACGAATATTATGTGATCGAAGGCGCTCATACAACCCTGGATTGTGCAGGTTGCCATAACGGAAATTATAACAACACGCCCAATACATGTTTTGGCTGTCATGCGGAAAATTACAATAGCACTTCAGATCCGGATCATCAGGCTGGAGATTATCCGAATGATTGTACGATCTGTCATAGTCAAAACGCATGGTCGCCGGCAAATTTTGATCATAATACCATTTATCCACTCACAGGAGCTCATGCTTTGATCGCAGAAGATTGCGCTTCATGTCACGAAGGATCTTACAGCAATACACCAAATACCTGTCAGGAATGTCATCAGGACCATTACAATGCTACGGTCAATCCAAATCATTTAAATCTTGGTTTTTCCAACGATTGTGCTTCTTGCCACACCACTGATCCGGGCTGGAATCCGGCTTTGATGCCTGATCACAACGAATATTATGTGATCGAAGGCGCTCATACAACCCTGGATTGTGCAGGTTGCCATAACGGAAATTATAACAACACGCCCAATACATGTTTTGGCTGTCACGGAGATGATTATAGCGCAACATCCGATCCGAACCATGCCGCTGAACAATTCCCTTTAGATTGCGCCAGCTGCCATTCCCAAACTGCCTGGACGCCTTCAACTTTTGATCATAACAATTTCTATCCCTTGACAGGAGGACATGCTTTGGTAGCCAATAATTGCAGTCTGTGCCACAATGGCAATTACACCAATACTCCAAACTTATGCAGCGATTGTCATACTGCTGACTTTATAGCCACGACCAATCCGAATCACAATGCGCTCGGATTGCCGATGGAGTGTGCGATGTGTCATACGACTGAACCACAATGGAATCCTGCGCAATTTCCAATTCACAACGATTTTTATGTTTTGGAAGGGGCACATATTGGTTTGGATTGTGTGAGTTGTCATGGAGGCAATTACAATACGACACCGAATACCTGCTTTGGTTGCCATGCTGCAGACTACAATAACACGACCAATCCAAATCATATGGCAGCACAATTTCCAACAGATTGTACGAATTGTCACACTCAAAATAGTTGGACGCCGTCTACTTTCGACCATGATGACATGTATTTTCCGATTTATTCCGGAAAACATGAAGGTGAATGGGATCTGTGTTCGGATTGTCATATCAATGGCAACAATTATTCCATTTTCAGTTGCATCAATTGCCATGAACATAACAACCAGGGAGAAGTGGATGATGACCATGATGAAGTAGATGGTTATGTGTACGAGAGCAATGCCTGTTATGCTTGTCATCCTGATGGAAATGACTGATTTATAAATTATTATGTTGAAAAAAGCTGTTATAGCCATACTTTTTTTAGTTCCTGTTTGGATGTTCGGTCAAACGGGTTTAAAGGTATTGGAAGGAACTGTTTCCTTTAAAAGCAGTGCAAATGTTTATGTAAAATTTATTTCGACGGAAGGAATTGAATTAGGAGATACGTTGGAATACTTTGATGGCCAAAAATATAATAAGTCGCTGGTTGTTAAGCAAAAATCCAGTACTTCCTGTGTCACTGAAAACACAGGTACTTATACCTTAAATATGGGAGACAAAATATTTTTCAGAAAAAATATCCCTTTATTAACACCGGAACCAGCAGTTTCAGCCCTTGATTCTGTATTAACTAAACCCCCGATTTCGCCGGCACAAACTTTGGATTCATTGGATGAACCAGAAATAAAAACTAAATCAAGAAAAGAACTGATCTCGGGTAGATTAAGTCTGTCTACCAACGCTGATATTTTTTCGACTTCGGATAATTACCAAAGGGTCAGAGCCGGATTTTCTTTCAATGTAGCCAATATAAAACAATCGGCTTTTTCCACCCAGACTTATCTGACATACCGTCGTCGATATGGGATCGATCAGCTGGAACATGACCTATTCAACGATTTGAAAGTCTTTACATTGGCTGTTCAGTATGCGCCGGGTGAACAGTACAGCATCTGGCTGGGTAGAAAAATGAATCAACATGTGGCCAACATGGGTGCAATTGATGGTTTCCAGGCAGAATACAGGATCAAGCGTTTTACCCTTGGTACGTTTATCGGAACACGTCCAGATTTTACTGATTTCTCATTTAATTATTCCCTTCCTCAGTTTGGTGCATATATCGTCAGGAAAGATGAATTTAAACACGGGATAGCCTCAACGACCCTGGCCTTCGCTGAACAAATGAATGATTTCCTGACTGACAGAAGGTTTTTATACGTCCAACATAACAGCACACTTTTTAAGCGACTCAATTTGTTCTTTTCTTCAGAGCTCGACCTGTTTTCAAAAGTTGACAGCCTGTCATCAGGTCAGTTCAGGCTGACCAGTCTATATTTTTCTGCAAGATATCGAATTGCCAAAAATCTGAGTTTATCCACTTCCTATGATAACCGCCGAAATGTCATTTATTACGAATCATACCAGACCCTTGTTGAACAACTATTGGCACAGGAAACCAGACACGGGTTAAGATTTCAGGTCAACTACAGCCCAGTTAAAAACATTTCCGTAAATGCTTCCACGTTTCTAAGATTTCAGGGTGAAGACGCCAATCTTACCTCCAATTATGTTTTGAATATCCATATCAACAGGATACCTTTGGTAGAGTCATCCGTCAGTTTTACAGGCAATTACATTCAATCGGGATATTTTGCCGGAACGATCCTTGGAGGAAGGCTATCCAACAGTTTTGCAAAAGGAAAACTAAACCTGGAATTGACCTACAGAAATGTAAATTATCTTTTCAGTTACTCAGAAACGCCACTGATTCAGCATATTGCCGGAACAAATATCAGTTACAATCTGTTAAAAAGAACAAGTCTGATGCTTAGTTATGAAGCGACATTTGACAAAAACTCAACGGATTTTCACAGATATTATATTACTTTTGTCCAGCGTTTTAAAAACTAAAAAAACTATGTTTAAATATATCTTTATTGCCGTAATGGTTTTTGGCCTGATTTCCTGTGATTCAAAACCCAAACTCGTTTCGCCGAATGCCATAAATCAACCTGCGCCAGGTAGCCAAAAACAGGAGAATTCTATGCCTTCTGCGGACGATCAGGAAGTTCATCAGGTCGAAGCAAATGAAATTCTGCATACTGAGCGGTATACCTACCTGAATGTCACCGAAGGAAAAAGAAAATTCTGGATTGCAACCGCCAAAATGGATGCAGAAAAAGGTAAGAAATATATGTACCGTGGAGGACTTCTGAAAGTCAATTTTGAGAGTCAGGATTTTAAAAGAACCTTTGACACCATATATTTGGTTCAACAGGTGATCGACAGCCAACAACATCCTTCCGGCGATATGCCCGCTTCAACTGAAACAACCAG
The DNA here is from genome assembly GCA_002344345.1 of Saprospiraceae bacterium UBA2365. Classification (GTDB taxonomy): domain Bacteria; phylum Bacteroidota; class Bacteroidia; order Chitinophagales; family Saprospiraceae; genus UBA2365. The sequence goes on along the minus strand of DDTL01000097.1, from coordinate 6,398 downwards.
CCAATCAGGAAAATTTGCTCCCGCGCCCAAAATCGAAGGCGTTGTCAAATTGTCTGCCCTCTTCAGCAACATGGCTAAATACAATGGCAAAACGGTCAAAGTCACCGGAGAAGTGATAAAAGTCAATAACGGGATCATGGGAAGAAACTGGGTTCACATCCGGGAAAAAGGAAATGAGAAGGATCTGACCATAACAACCAACGATGTGATCCAACTCGGTGAAAATGTCGCCTTTGAGGGAAAAATTGCCCATAAAAAGGATTTTGGTTCCGGATATTTCTACGACCTTATCATGGAAGAAGGTAAACGGTTGAAATAGAATTCCCAGTATACCATCTGTTTACAACAATCTGCTAATTTCATTTTTTTTTATATCCCAGGTATGCAAAAGGATGCCCTGTAAAACTGTGGTCATAATTTGATCATGTATTCAAAAAATGAGTCTGCTCCTAAAAGTCTTTGCCCCCTAAATCCCCTTTAAAGGGGACTGTTAATTTGTTGGTTTTCATTCATTTCCCTTTAAGGGTTGGGGCCAAAAACGATTGAAAATCAACAAATTGGACTTTTCGGAGCAGACTCAAAAATTGAATATTTTGGGTTATAATCGGTAATATTATATACAAATTTACCGATTATAACCTCAATATTTAACTTTTTCCTGAATGCTCTGGTTTGTGAACCTTTTATTGGTTAAACCATACCCGAAGCCAAAATCAATATCAACAGTTGCGCTATCAGAATTCTCATGATGGTTGCCATCGGGTAAACCGTCACGTATGATTGGGTTGGAATATCCGAATTAAAATATTGATTGCTGAATGACAATGCTGCCGGATCTGTGTAGGTAGCGCTCATGATACCTATCAGTTTCAGAAAATTGATCTTCATCACAAATCTCCCGATGATCACCATGAAAATCAAAGGAATAAAAGTGATCAGCGCTCCGTAACCAATCCATTCCCATCCGTTGTATGTAACAAAGTTTTCATAAAAGTGCTTCCCGGCATAAATACCAACCGTTGCAAAAAACAACGAGATCCCCATATCTTTCATAAAATGGATCGCACCGTGATTGATATACGTGTGTATCATCCCTATACCGCCATATCTGCTTAAGAATAGGGCTACCAATAGTGGTCCGGCAGCAAACCCCAGTTTGATCGGAACCGGGAAGGACGGTATCAGGAAAGGAATAGACCCTACGATGATGCCCAATATCAACCCGCCAAATATGGAGAAAAAATCAGGTTCGAGCAATTTCTTCTCAGAATTACCAATCATTTTTTCAGCCTGCTGAACTGACCATTTATTGCCCACAACAGCAATTTTATCACCGAAGAACAAATTTAACTTCGGATGTGCCAGCAATTCCCTGCCGGATCTGAAAATCCTTGTAACTTTCAGATCATAACGGTTGTACATATCAAGGTCTTCCAGAGTCTTGTGTACTACTGCATTATTGGTAACGATCAGTGTTTTAGCGATGATGCCTTCCTCTTTCTCAACCATCGTATCTGATGATTCCCGTCCAAGATAAGCTATGATCTTATCAAGATCATCCTTATATCCGACCATCATCAGCACATCCAGGAATTCCAGGACTGTCTCTGCAGATGGTGAAAGGACTTGTGTGGAACCGGTTCGCTTTAGCCTGGAAAAAATAACTTTTTCCTTTCCAAACATGTCAACGATCTCTTTTAAAGTTTTTCCAACCGGCTCTTCATTGGTGATCCTGACTTTCTTGACAATCGGAACCGACTCGTTCGAAACAGATTCTGTAATAAAGGCATCATGCTCTTTTTTGATGTCAATTCTAAGTAATTTCTTGGCCATGATCATCAGGAGAATAATTCCAAAAACACCAAATGGGTAGGTAATGGCATAAGCGACTGCCGGATCAGCGAATTTTCTGTCCGGAAACTGTTGCTGAAATTCCACCAATACAGATTTTGCCGCTCCAAGTCCCGGAGTATTGGTGACTGCGCCTGACATCATCCCGACCACATTCTCTATAGACTGTCCACTCACCATAAAAATAATGATCGCAACCAAACCTCCTAACAATATGGTGAAAATAGCCAGCAAATTGAATTTAAGCCCATCGTTTTTGAGAGATGAGAAAAAGGAAACCCCCACCTGAATACCGATTCCATATACAAAAAGAACCAGGCCGAAATCTCTTAAAAACTCAAGAGTGTTGTGTTCTACAGTATAACCATAATGACCCAGGATCAAGCCGGAAAACATTATGGCCGACATGCCGAAAGAGATTTTCCTGATTTTCAGGTTGCCCATAAAAATCCCTACGGCCACAACCAGCATCACCACAATCAATGATTGCGTAACACTCGGATGGTCTGTAGGCTTTATCAATGTTAAAATTGTATCTATCATGTTTCTTGATTCAATAATCGAATTGCAAAATTATAATTCGTTTTTTAGAAAGAACACTATTAATACTAAAATTTTATTTTTTTTCTATCAATATTTTTGGAATAAATGATAAGTTATAAAATAAAACTTGTGGTTGTTTTTTCATCAATTCCTTTCAGGTAATGACAACGATCTCAATTATCTTATCATCGTTTAAGTTCTGTAATTTTATACTTTTGCAATCTACCGGTTAATTTTTACTTATTTAATAAATAACTTAGTACGTTAAAAAGTTTAATAAAAACCAAAAATAAAAAACCAACACTACCAGAATCCACTATTAAATCGGAATATTCAAATGTATCAAAAAAATGGATTACCATAATGAACACCGGTGAAGTTTGGATTTTTATTGATTAAATAATGCAGCGTTTTATATTTGAAATCAATCTTTAAACACTAAATATGTATGCACATTCTGACAACAATTTTTCCTTTGGTCTCATTATTTTTGTTGTGGATCCTTGTCGGTGATATACATTTTTCGTGTTTATTTTTATTTGAATATAGTTAAATTGATCATAAATATAAGCTGGCAGGTAGACTGGTTATTTAGTACTTTTCATCTGGCAATCAGTTATGCTTTTAGCAAATTCAAAATAATAGTACATGACATTCCAACTGAATTCAAAAATACTTCTTCCCGGCATCCTACTCTTTTTATCGTTCGAGTTGTTTTCCCAAAACTGTCTTTACCTTGCCTATGATGGTTTTCAATATGATCAGAATATACCTTTGAACGGGCTTTCTGGAGGTACCGGCTGGTTAGCACCCTGGGATGTTCAGGTGGGAAATACTGATATTCCCGGATACCAGACACAGGCACAATCTTTAGAATATTCAGATGTTCAGACAGCAGGTGGGAAAGCCATCGGTGGCAAAGATTATCTGACAGCAGGAAGATTTCTGGATGCCGGAGATGATGGAGCTTTTGCTGCTTATGTGTCCACGGGTCAGACAGGTATTGGCACTTTGAGGGGTGATACATTATGGCATAGCGTCCTGCTTTCCAAAACGCAATCAAATGATCACGCTGTGAATGCTGTCCTCCATAATGGAAATGTTCCCTGGTATAGTAATTTCAGCGAAAGTCATCGGGTGGGCATAGGATACTTCGGAGATCAGTCCGATGTGAACGGAGAAAGACGCTGGACATTGCTGGTCGAAAACAATTACTACCAAACTACGGCCATTGCTTCAGGAACAGCGTTTTTTGTTGTCCGCATCATTTTTAGTGAAGAAAATACCCGCGTGGACCTATACCTGAATCCAGGGATGACCGGATTTGAAGGGCCACCTGAAACTGCTACCCTTTCCGTGCAGACCAATTCACTGCTCAATTTCAGAAGTTATGCAGTTTACCTGGGACATGCTCCGGGAAACGGGCAGATTGATGAACTCCGTTTTGCAGGATCCTGGACCTGTGTTACTCCGGATGCCGCTGTTCCCGTTAATCTGCCGCCAATTGCTGCTTTTGAAATGACTCCTGCTACCGGATCAGCCCCGATATCTGTTGAGTTCAACAGTGCTGATTCCTTTGATCCGGAAAATGGCACCCTCAGTTTTTTATGGAATTTTGGAGATGGGTCGGCTGGTTCAACTGCTGCTAATCCGGTTCATATATACGAGAACCTGACCGGAGAAATACCCGTTTCCCTCACGGTTACAGATCCTGAAGGTTTGAGCCAAACTTTCTACCTAACGCTGGTATTATTGAACGAATATGATACATACTCTTGCCAGGCTACTATAAGTTGTATCAATATGGCAAGTTGCGGAGAAAATGATGCCCGTATTCGTGTCAATGCCGGCAATCACACCATTCAAATGCGGGATTCACAGAACAACGCGCTCAGCCCGGTCAACGGTAATGAATTTCACAATCTTTCACCCGGCATTTATCAGCTTTTTATTGCGGGAAACGGAACTGCCTGTACTGATACTTTTCAAATATTTATCCGTACGGACAGCACCACATGCGAAAACTGGACTCCATCCGATTGTGCCATGGAAATCGGAACGAATATGTCCTCTTTTACCGATTGGAGTTTTGAAAGACCGATGAAAAATCTTTTCAAACACATCAGAAGCGATATATTGACTTACAGTGACTCACAGGGATGTTGGGATTGCGGAGTATTGGATGAAATGGAAATAGATCCGGACGGTTATCCGTTATACATTCCTCAAAACACATCGATCGGTGCCACCATGGTTCGATATGTGATTTCAGCCAACGGTGGAAATCTTCATCAGGATTCGGGTTATGTCCTGATTTATGACGGACAAGGTACGATTACTATCAACGGGGGCGTGAATATACTGTCATCTGCACCCGGAAGGATTGCTTTCAGTCCTCAAAACACCGGACATATCTGGATCCATATCACCTCCTCGATGAACGGGAACCATGTCAGGAACATCAGAGTCCTAAGACCTAACCATGAATTTGATAATCTTGCAGAACACCCATTTTATGAGGTATTTCTCGATAAAATAACCCCATTTACAGCTTTGAGATTTATGGATTGGGGAAGAACTAATAACAGTCCCCTAATTAACTGGAGTGAACGGGCAAATGAGGATTATTTTACTTACGGTACTTCCGCCGGTGTACCTTATGAAACCATGATCCAATTGGCCAATTATACTTCAAAGGATGTCTGGGTTTGTGTTCCACACATGGCTGATGATCAATTCATTACGCAGATGGCCATATTTTTCAGAGACCATCTGGATCCTACCCTGAAAATATATCTGGAATACTCCAATGAGGTTTGGAACTGGATTTTCGAACAAGCCCATTATAATAATAACAACAGACCCTTGAATCTGAGCTATGGCCGGGCCATGGCAGAAAAAGCAGGAAATGTTTTCAGGATCTGGCGTAACGTTTTTGCAGGACAGGAATGCCGGGTCAAAAGAGTATTGGGATTGCAGGGCGGATACAATGGCCTGAATGAGCAAATATTGTCTCAATTGCCTCAGGATGAATGGGATTATGGATCACCAACGCACTATTTTGGTTTGACTCATGGTTCGGAAGGAATACCGGAACTATTCAGCGGTAGTACAGTTCAGGATGTCATGACCAATGCCATGAATTCCTGGAACGGGTTCAGACCTTACATCAAAAATGATTACAACAATGTGTATCTTTTTGGAAAGGAAGTGATCACTTATGAAGGAGGACAGCATTTTGTGGGTAACGTTTTTGGTATTCCATACGATTACCAGGAAGCGATGTGGGAGGCACAATACAGTCCGGAAATGTATGACATGTATCGGGAGATCCATCAGACAATCCGGGCCTGGGGATGCAGGCTGGCAATGAATTTTACGCTGGCGTACGAACAGGAAAGCATTTATGGTTCCTGGGGAGCGCTCAGTGATATAGATATGCAGGCTCCTTATATGAATATTGCCCCGAAATACCAGGCATTGCTGGACGAGGCTGCTTCACCGGATTGCAGGCAACTTTTTTGGTGGGAAGGAAAACGATCTGCTGCCTGGTCTGACCCGTGCAACTGGGATCAGGGTGTTTTGCCGGGTCAGAGATCCACAGTTATTATCCCTGGTAATTCCGGTCATCAGCCGGAAGCAGATATAAATACGGCCATAAAATCATTAAATGTCCTTCAGCAAGGTATTTTGTCGATTTTAACCGGAGTTAGTCTTTCCCTTAAAGAATAAGTGGATGCTCTGATGTTCAAATGTTGATAATCCTGACATGCATCATCAGGAATGAGATGTTCTGGTGTTCTATCTATTAGTTTATCGCACCAGATCATTTTGGAATCAGATCTCCATAGCTATATAGCATCTGAATATCAGATCATTATATCATCTTAGCATCATAGCATCTGACCATCAGATCATCAGATCATTCGAAATTGTTCCTTTGTTCGAGCTGTCGAAGATCATGATGGAACATAGTGACTTTCATCGTCACTACATTCATCGTC
>DDTL01000201.1 GCA_002344345.1 Saprospiraceae bacterium UBA2365 | reverse complement strand
TTATTTTCAAGTTGGGTTAAAATATCTGTGTCTTTTTGAACGTTCCTTGTTATCGGACAAATAATCGTGGATGGATGAGGGATTTTGTTCAATAAATCTGTCTGTACTATCAAAACCGGTCTTGTTTTTCCTGACTCCGTTCCTATTTGCGGATTTAGGTCAGCAATCCAGATTTCAAATTGATTAATCTGCATAATCAATGTTTTCAAATTCCTTTAAAATATGTAAAGAATCCTGTTTTATTAACTCCGATTCAACTTTGAGTTTTTTTTCAAGGATCTGCCTTTTCTGCATCTTGTTGTAATGATCAATGGCTTCATTGATGTATCTGTTCCTGGAAATTCTTATCCTGGAAAGGATTTTTTCAGTTTCTCCAAAGATGGAGTCGTCAATTTTTAATGATACCGTTTTCATACATTTTTATTATATCGCAAATGTATATCATTTTTATATATCAAATATATATTTGAATCTTTTTTTAGTCTGTTATAAACAAAAAACATTTACATAAGCTGTCATTTACAGATACTTGTTAAATAATTTCAGGGAAAATACGATCGAAGCGCCTAATATGCTTCAATACAAAGCTCCCAATTCTTTTCATCTGAATCACAGATTTAGCAGATTGCATGATTCCTACGAATTTCCCGTACTTAACCCTAACCCCACCTGACGATATTGGTCAGATCAGGCTTCAGGGGAACCCCCAACCCACCACGTCCGAAACACTCAATCACCAAACCCATACACTGCGGGTTGCTGCACTTCCTTCAGGAGGCTGGGAGGCTGAAGTGGCAAATTACAATAGTGATCCTTTTTCATCTATTTCCCGTCAATAGTAAAATTCTTCCTTTCAGTCGGACCTGTCCTGACCAAAGCGTCAGGAATGACAGTCATTGTCATATAAGGAGAGAGAGGGAGCAGGCGTCGACGCCTCCTGACACTAATTTATTTACTTCCGGCATACTATTTTTACCATTCAACCATAAAACTGGATTTTCACCTGTTTACATTGTAATTTTGTATTGATTAATTGTCATTTCAGATAAAACCTGTTGTGATATTTCTTTTTTCATCATTCAAAACTTGCCAAATGAAAAAATCATTACTTTTTCTGATTTTATTGATCGTTTCTTTCAGCTCACTCAATGCTCAGATTGAAGATGGTTGGAGCGAAGCGGGCAATGCTGCCTACAACAGCAATTTAAAATCTATTGTTTTTACTTCTGACCTGAAAGGATTTGCAGTTGGAACAGGCGGTTCATTTCTCAAAACTACAGATGGAGGTCTGAGTTGGGTTGCTTTCAACACCGGATTCAATTTTAGTTTCAACAGAGTGGTTTTTATTGATGAAATGACCGGTTTCATCGCAGGGAATCTGAAACAATATAATGAAGGGCGTTTGTTGAAAACTTCAGATGGCGGAGTTACCTGGACCTTACTGTATTCCAATACTTCGGGTTTTAATAATATTTTCTTCAACGCATCCGGATTCGGAGGTATCATTGGTTATCAAAGATTCTATAAAACGTCTGACTTTGGTCAAAACTGGACTATTATAGAAATTGATGGCGCTTATGATATGTATGGCTTGCATTTCATAGACAATACTACCGGATTTATCGCAGCAAACGGTGGTGCATACAAAACCGCCGATGGAGGTGAAACCTGGGTTGAATTTATGGATGGGACGTATAATGAGGTCATATTCCTTAGCCCGGGCAATTTAACAGGTTATATTGCTTCCAACAGCAAGTCAACTCTCTTCAAAACCACCGACGGTGGTCAGGTTTGGAATGAAACAAGCTCAACCGGGATAAGTCTGAGTTATCACATGTATTTTAAAGATGCTCAAAATGGTTTTGCCTGGTCCGATGCTGAAACTGCACCAGGAAAAATCGCCAGGACCACCAACGGAGGAAATACCTGGTCTTTGATCAACCTTCCTTCAAAACTGACCATGAACAATATGACCACCAAACCGAATGGTGAATTCTTCCTTTGCGGTGGCGGAGGAAATATTATTAAGAGTTCCAATGGCACAACCTGGACCACTACCTCGGAAGGTTTGTTCAAAGGCATGCTGCACGACATGTGTTTTGCTTCAGACAACACAATTTTTGCCTGCGGAGAAAACGGGACCATCGTCAAAAGCACGGACAATGCGAGTTCATGGACAAGACTCAATTCGGGCACAACTGAAAAGCTCTGGGGAATATCCTCTACGCCTTCTGGTAACCTGTTTGCCTTAGGTGTAAACAAAACTGTGCTCAAATCTACCAATGGCGGTACAACCTGGGTATCTTCCAATAATGGATTTGACCGGACTGAAGCCAACCAGGGCGAAATTAAATTTCTGAATGATCAGGTCGGCTTTATCGCATTTGACTATATTTACAAAACCATCAATGGAGGAGCATCCTGGACTAAAGTTTTAGATACATTGACCAGCTGGAGCATAGAACCCATTACCGATCAGATTATTTATGCTTCCGGGCTATGGGGTGTTTTTAAAAGCAATGACGGGGGAAACTCATGGTCAAACATTAATAAGCAAAATAAAATTTTCTGGGGATTTGACTTTTTGGATGAACAAAACGGTTTGGCTGCCTATCAGGATTATTATGCGTATAAAACCATTGATGGTGGTACTAACTGGACAAGAAAAAAACTTGAAGGGATGGAACTCAGGGATGCCGCCATGGTTGATCTGCAAACCATGTATGTCGTCGGAAAAAACGGTATGATAGGGAAAACATCTGATGGTACGGAAAATTGGGAATTTGTCAACAGCCAGACAACCAGACATTTGTACGATATTTTCTTTGGCCCTGATGGTACCGGATATATACTCGGTGAAGATGGAATGATACTCAGAAAACCTTTTGTACCAACCTTCAGCCTGAACTTTGATGTCAAAGACAAAAGCGGCAACCCGGTTCAAAATGCGATCGTTACCCTCAACAATTTCGTTTATCCCGCAGGAACTTACAATTTCCCGGGTCTGATTGCAGGAGAGTATACTTACAAAATTTCAGGTGAAGGCTTCTGCGATGTATCAGGTTTGATCGATCTGGTTTCCAATCACACAGAAAATGTAACGCTCGATAATTGCTTTAGCCTCACCTTTATCGTGACCAATATTTTTGATGTGCCGATTGAGGGTGCTGATGTTCAGTTGGATGGATCCATGGCTAAAACCAACCCTTCAGGTATTGCAATCGTTTCACACCCGGCCGGAACAGCCGTCGATTACTCGATCACTGCACCAAAGTTTTTACCCCAAAACGGAAAAATAGACATCACACAGAATCAAACCCATACTTTTAAACTCTTAACTGCCCTCCAACCACCTGTAGCAACCATGGCAACCGATGTGTCCATGGAGGGATTCAAAGCCAATTGGGAAAAAGCAGAAGATGCACAATATGCCTTGTTGTTTGTTTCCGCTGATAATTTCCAGACTTTCCTGACAGGATTTAATGGGGTGGAAGTTCATGATAACAGCTACGATGTGACCGGATTGACTGCCGAAACCAACTATGACTACAAATTGAAATCTGTCAATGCAGATGGTGAATCTGATTTTTCCAATGTGATCCGTGTTACTACCAAAACTACCGGAACGGAAGGGTTGCAGGCAACAGGTCTGATCGTTTATCCAAATCCTGCTGACCATACCGTTCATGTAAAATTTGACCAGCTCAGGCACGCAAATATCCGAATTATGGACATATATGGTCGTAAGTGCATCGATGATTCCATCGTAACCGGCGACCAGTGTACTCTGGATGTAAGTAACTTACCTTCAGGTGTTTATACGTTGCAGGTTACTGTTGCAGGATCTGTCAACAGCTTGCTTTTTGTGAAAAACTAAACAACAGGTTGTGTCAGTTTGATTTTAGGAAAAAGCCTGGATGACCAAAAAAGAAAGAGGCCTTCACATCAGGCCTCTTTCTTTTGTACATACATTTACTTTTTCGTCAGTTTGATCATGGTATTTGTTGACGGGGGATAGTCCGCTCTTTCCAATTCTCCACCGGTTTCTATTTCAATATCCCCATATAATTCAATAGTCGTAGGTGGTTTGGTTGAACTACTGACAAAAGGCCCCCAATCCAGGTCAAAAGAATGCCAGGGATCCGTTTGCTCTTCATCACCTATGCGTATGGACATGATATTCATGGTCGTTTTTGCCAGCGTCATATGGGTACTTTGCCAGTCAATGGTGTTCATTCCGGGATCAGGATAATTGCTGGCTTTAAAGGATCCACTCCAACTGCCGGAACCGGTATCCCATGTAAATGTACCGTCATAAAAATAGGTTTTAATGACATTTCCCTGTACGGAATCCGTTTGGTAATGATGTCCTTTGGTAAAAACGATTTTGATCTTTTTACCTCCAAACGGCTGAACGCTAGCAGGAGTCGTTCCTTCCCAGGTGCCGGTCAGCCAGTCTTCATCCCAAATGAGCTTTGAGGGGTCATTGTTGTCATCTTTTGCACAACCCGCTGAAAGGAGGATTATACCAATTCCTATGATGACCTGTTTAATAAGCTTAATTTTCAAATGTGTTTGCATAAATATGGTTTTGATTTGTTTTTCAGTACTTTACCTTTTTGAGTAACGTATGATCTGATCCAAAATTCTGATAAAATATCTTTAGCATACCCATTTGCAAAACTATGATATACTGCCATCACAATCAAGTGATATTTTCATTGATATTCATGCTTTCAGGAAAATTTCATCACTGGAGCAAATTAAATCTTTATTGCCGAAAGTGCGGTCGGATCAACCAATGATCCGGTTTGATTTCCTGATGAATAATCTGACCAACAATAATTGTCAAATTTGAGTTTTCTGATTATTCGGGTAAAATTTATTCCTATCTGAGCAAAGTCACATCCCCTGTATAACTGTTTTCATGACCGTCGATGAACAAGACCTCGAGCACGTAGGAATATACTCCGGGTACAGCATTCTTACCCCGGAAAGTTCCGTCCCACCCCCAGTTTGTATCGCTTTCCAAAATATGATTTGCCTCAAATACCTGATTTCCCCAACGGTCAAAAACAAGCATTCTTTTGATCTGATCGACCGATCCTGGAAAAACCGGTTCAAATCTGTCGTTCAGGTGATCCCCGTTAGGCGAAAATACATTAGGTAAAGTCAGCCTGTAACGGTTCGTACGCACCCTTACCAGAATGGAATCAGACACCGGACAGCCGAATTCATCTTCACCTGAAAAAAAATAATAACCTGTTCGTACTGGTATATGATCATAGACGATCGGGTTGTCAGCCAGCCATACACCATTTGGGCCAGTCCATCTGAAGGCTGAGTAATCCGGATCCAGAGACAAAGGGATGAGATCCACTTTTTCTCCCAGGTTCAGTTCGATGGTATCCTTCAGTAATATACCGGTTCCGGGAGGAATTTCTTCCAGGTAAACAGTAACCAGGCTGTCGCAGCCATTGGCGTTGACCAGCGTAACCGGAAATTCTCCTGCAATATCTGTTTTGAATTGATGATAATTCCAGGTATCACCCTTGCAGAATGTATCAAACAGATCTGCGCGGGTTATTGGTATCACTTTCAAATCCAGTTGAATGATGGAATCGCAGCCATCTTTGGCTTCGATCAGTCTTTCATAAAATCCGCTTTCGGATAAAACTTGCTGGCCGAATGCAAAGTTTTCTCCTTCACAAATTGATGCCGATATCGATTCATAATATGGTGGCAAGCGGAGCTGATAGCTTTGGGAATACAGGCAACCTGCATCATTGGTCAGAATGCACAGATACATGCCCTCGGAATCATTTTTCGGAGCGATAAATATATATGGTTTGGTCTCTCCGGGCAGGGCAATTCCGTCTTTATACCATTGATAAGTTACCCCGTCTCTGTGTTCAATGGTCAGGGTAACGCCTTCCTCACAGATCCTGCCTTCTATCCGGTCAAAAGGCACTCCGAAAACCGAGCTTTCTGCTAAAACAAGCCTGTCCAGGTAAAAATATGGATCATAGGTATAAAATGGATTGGCAGTACAACCGGGTCCCAGTATGATCACCGACCAGGGTTCTGTTGCCACAAATTCAAAGACCACATTGACCCACTCATTGGATCCGCTGACTCTTTTTTCATCAATCACTTTATATGCTGAGGTGTTGGCCGGGCAACCAATGGTGTTGTTTGTCCCCCCGAAAGGCAGGTCCGCACATCGGGTTGATCCGAATATCGCCATATTTAATGAAGTACTGCCAACTATATTATTTCTGAATCCCACAAAAAAATCCAACCGGTATTTCGTCCCAGGTATCATCGGATCCGTCAGGCAAGCTCCGACATATTCCTTATAGTTGGAACCAATTTGTGCCTGACCATCCCGGAAACCCACACCTCCTTGACCGTCCGGAAACGGAAGTGGCGGAACGGCTCCTATGTTGGAATTACCCAGATATCCGCCGCAGGTATGAACATAATCCGTTGTCGGCGCTGATGCCTGTATCCATGCCACAGCACAATCCAGTTGGGCATTTTTTGTCGGGCAACAGGTTCTTTCCTCAAAAGAAGGATTGGGTATCAGAGAAGATGGCAATAATTGGTTACATATACAATCAGGATCATTCAAATCGATCATGCCATCCTGATCGTCGTCAAAAGCATTGTTACAAATCTCCTGTGCCTGAATTGAAATATCCAGATTTAAAAATAAAATCAGCAGTATAATAATTTGTCGAAGCATGATAATTTGTAACCGATGATCTCCAGGTCTGAAATCTTTTCATTCATAACGTACCAAAGGTAAATTTGTATATTGGATTTTCAAATATTTACCTTTATTTTAGTCAGTCAATTCAGGGAAAATAATGGCAGAGTTCTTGAATGGTTGAGTTCTTGAATGATTGAGTTCTTGAGATGTTGAGTAGTTTTTCAGTAACTCAACATCTCAGCAATTTCTACTTCAATGAAACGTTAAAATAGAAAAAAAAGGAAAAGAATGACTTTACAGAAATGTTATTACATAGAACAAAAAGATTGGCAATCGACACTATAATGCTTGTATCTTCATTCCCAAATAAAACAGCATTTTATGTCATTGGCCAACAGTTGGTTAAATCTGCAACATCCACTGCTGCGAATTACAGGGCTGTGAATCGGGCAAGATCCGATAATGAGTTATTTTCAAAACTATCAATTGTAGTGGAGGAATGTGATGAAACATTATTTTGGATTGAAATTTTGGAAGAAAGTGCGCTAATCGAAAAAGATAAATTATCGAAACTAAAAAACGAAACTTTTGAATTGCTTAATATATTCACTAAATCCAGAAAAACTATGAAACTTAATAAATAGTATTATTTGCAATTCTTGAGTTCTTGAGTTTTTGAGTGGTTTTTTCCCTAAATCAAAAACTCAGTAACTCTACAATTCATCCATTCACAACCCCGTGTTCTGCGAAATGATCTCCTTAACCCTCTCTGGCGAAAGTCCGGTGATGTCTGCCAGAAATTCGATAGAAGCACCTTTTTGATGTCCTTTGAGTATGATGTCTACCTTGTTTTGTTCTATCCCTTTTTCTATCCCCTTTTCGATACCTTTTTCGATACCTTTCTCAACACCAATCTGTTCTATCATTTCATATGTAGTCATAAGTTCAGATTTTTTATCTTTTGGAATTGTTTTTACTAAGTTCATTAATTCTTCCCTTTTCAAATTGCTGATTTCAAAAAAATAAACAAAAATAGCTTGTTCAAAGTTCTTTCTGCTTAACTTTTCAACCGCAAATCGTTGTAATATCCTTTTTAGCCATCATTGCCTTAAAGAACTTATCGTGTGGATTGTAGAGTGATTTTTTCATAGGACAAAAATAGGGAAAATCGGGGAAAATGGAAATATTTATAGAAAACACCACTATTTAGCATTGAGCTAAAATTTCAAATGCTGAAGCATGAACTTACATTATAGGACTTGAAAGTCTCAAAATTATTAAAAGCTGAAATAAAAAGCTATCCATCCTGCACCATATTGGTTAGCACTTTAATGGATTCTAAAATTGAAAAGGGTATCTATGAACAAATGAAGGAAATATCTGGAATGTAAGTAAAGACAATGTTGAAAAATGTAATCTTTGCCAATATAGGTACGTTTGTAATGACATGAGCGAATTAATTAAAACTAATCATACTTATGAAAGAGTTTCTGATTGTGGATATGATATTGAAAATAATGTGTGGAATTAGATGTATTTTTTTATTTCAATGTTCAGATGATTCAATTGAATATTTAGAAGGAGAATGGTATATTAGTCCCAATTCTTTTTTCGAAATACAAAAAACAGGTGATCTTGATTTTAATTTCATTTCTAAAGGTGATACATTTTCAGTCTTTCAACTATCAAAAAATGACTCAAATGATGTATTTAATGACGTCTTCAGCTTTTCAAACGATAAAATGAGTGCATCCATAAAACCCCTTGATAGTATATTTCTCCTTTTTACACTTTATAAAGTTGATGGTGAAATAGATGAGGTTTTTATAGCATCGAAGGGGTCGTATAATATTTTCAATCAGAATACTGCTGGCAAAGTTTTTGCCAAAAATTTAAATGATACTTTTATCATTCCAGAGGGTTATTCCGGTCGAATATTTGTTGTATTTGATCAGGATAAGGATGAATTAATAAAAAGTTCAATTGGTTTGGTATATTTAAAAAAGTCAAAAGTTGATAGGTTGTCATATTTGTTGGATAGATTCAATTTTGAAAATGAAAACAATATAAAATTGTGTGTTACTAAGGACTCTGACTCACAAAATTATATTTATAATAGTTGTCAAAACGGAGTATTCCTTCATGGATTTAACCAAGCAAGTTATAGGGATGTATTAAATGAATTACAGTTAGAAGGTGAAGTTCTTGAAGGGGTAGTCAAGTGACCTATGTACAAGCTGAATATTCCAGCCAAATTGAACCATCCATTCCGGATCAAACCGAACCACTTCAAGCAAGAGATTTGATAGTGTCTTAAAAATTGAATTCGTATTTTTTTTGGCAGAACTTTAAAGAAATTTGATGTAGAAATAAAGCAACACAGAATATTTACCCCGTAGTATATAAATCCAACGGGGCAGGCAAGGATTAACGATTTTAGAATAAAAACTCCAGATCAGAAATCGTTAATCGGTGTTCCTTTGCCTGCCCGTATGGGGGTTCATAAATCAATTTCCTCTTTGGTTCTGGCTTGTCCAGGTTAGGTATTTTGATAACAAAAATACTGGAATCACAAAAAAGATGATATCGAAGTGTGCTGTGACTGTGAGTTTCGCTATATCTGCACCGACTGCCGGGCGTACCTGGAAGATCCGCACAACGAATATTCCAAACCGCTCAAATGCGGCTATGATCCCTACACTAGCGAATGGTCAGAATGGAGTACTAATCCCATGAAACAACAAACGATTGAATTCTATGGAATTAAAGAAAATCATATTATAAGAGAGATTTCTAATGAATAGCCATATCCAAAATAATTAATATCCATAGGCAAAAAAGTATTGCTGGTAGAAAACATAAGTTAAACCCTTTTTGAATTTGACACCAAAATACAAATTTGCAAAATAAAATAAGATAAGTATTTGCTTTTGAATAATTTGTTTGTCAGAATAAAGATATCTTTATTAACAGTAATAATGAAAAAAACATAAAGCTATCAAATACTTTTGGCTTTAATATAACGAAAGGTAGGTGAAATATTTAATTTAAAACTTGTAGTGTATTGGGGAAAAATGAAAAAATTAGTATTATTTATTGTTTTAGGAAATTTGTTTAATTATTGTTATTCTCAAAATGAATCCAACGAGTTCAACCAGGAAAAAATATGGAAGCTTAGTTGGGAAATGACATTTTCGTTTTTTGATAATAATTATGAACGAGGTGAATTACAATTAGATACTTTATTAAATATTTCTAATGAAATAGATAAAGAGTTTATTCAAACCGGAATGGAAATTTTGTTCAAACGAAACAAATTTTCTAGAATAAATGAAATTTTCAATAATCTGGCAATTGAAAATAAAAGGTATTTATGCTCAACTGATTTATTCCAAAATAATTTATGCCTATTTCCCCAATGTATTTCGATCGAATTACCGGACAAAGAGAATATTTTGTATCCTGAATTGCAAAGGGAAATTCTAATTATGTCAATTTTAGATCAATACATCAGAGGAGGTGAAATTGATGCATTACTGAAAAAGTACAGTTTAGATATTAATCAAATCACTAAAGATTTATATTCAAAAGATATCGATGAAGAAAATTTGATAAAATTAAAATCAATTATTGAAAAATATGGCTTTCTTACAAAAGAAATGATAGGCCAAGATGCAATGAGTGGTTTATTTTTATTAATACAACATTCAAATATGGATTTAGAGTGGCAAGCGTCTCAGTTAGATAATGTTAAAAATGCGGTAATAAAAGAAGATTTAAAGGCTGAAGATTATGCTTTATTATATGATCGTATTCAAATCATGAAAGGTAGAAAACAATTATTTGGAACCCAGTGTGAAAAAATAGATTTACAAAATAAAATAGTATCTTTGTATCCGGTTGAAGATGTTGAAAATTTAAATAAAAGGCGGATGGAAATGAAAATGATGCCTATCGAAATGTACATGAAAATACTGTTACAAGTATATAATTAATTATAACATTTGTAATTATTTAGCTATGTTTATCAGCTAATTATGAAAAAAACGCATAACAAACTTTTGTCTTAATAAAGTTTTAACATTGGATAAGTAACAGCATTTCAAGGTAATTTTTTATTTTTTTTATTATTATTCTATCTCTTTGAATGTCAAAAGATATTCTTGCCTAAAAGAGTGTCTTTCATTTGTCAAGATTTATAAATATAGAATATTTGTCATGTCTCCGAAGCAATATGCAATCATTTTGCGCTAGATGTTTTAAAAATGCTATCCGCTTCATATAGCTCTTGTAAGCGATAGAAAAGGTTTTATAATAGCCTCAGGGGACTCAGCAGAATTGGAAAGCGTTTCGGTCTCCAGAAATAATTGCAAAGCTTCAAATAGATTTTCTTCAGCCTCAGCAATCGTTTCTCCCTGTGTGACCACTCCCCCTAATTCCTGAATATAAGCCGTATAACCGTATTCTCCTTTGACATAAACAGCTGTTAAACCAATTTCTTTCATTGCATAAAATTATTAAATAAACGACCGTAAATCAATGTAAAGGTAGAACATAATTGGTTTTTCCAGAAGAAATATCTATAATTCCGTTTTACAGTGGTTCAGTTTATGTATGTTTGAATGGTTTTCCGATAATTCATTCATTCACCAATTCAAAAACTCAGCAATTCAGTAATTCAACAAATCAACGATTCAGCAAATCAACGATTCTACAATTCATGACTCCACATTCTGCGAAATGATCTCCTTAACCCTCTCTGGCGAAAGTCCGGTGATGTCTGCCAGAAATTCGATAGAAGCACCTTTTTGATGTCCTTTGAGTATGATGTCTACCTTGTTCTGTTCTATCCCTTTTTCTATGCCCTTCTCAACACCAATCTGTTCTATCATTTCATATGTAGTCATAAGTTCAGATTTTTTATCTTTTGGAATTGTTTTTACTAAGTTCATGAATTCTTCCCTTTTCAAATTGCTGATTTCAAAAAAATAAACAAAAATAGCTTGTTCAAAGTTCTTTCTGCTTAACTTTTCAACCGCAAATCGTTTTAATATCCTTTTTAGCTGATCCGGCAGCTCTTCCGGAAAGTCTGTATACCGCTGCATGATCAAAGATGAATGCAGAAATATATTTTCGATTTCCAATATTTCTGTATCCGAAATCCTCACCAGATCTACAAAAACCGTTTCAAAATCAGGGATATACCTCCTTAACCGCGGTTTTAAATCAGGAAACAACCCGGATAAAGATCTGTACGCCCAGGTTTGTTTTCCATGATAAAAAAGTAAAGGAACGATGGGATGTAACGCTTGCTCATTTTTCATCTGGGATTGGTATGCGTTTACCAGATATTGCAACAATTGTAACGCAACATTTTTATCCGGATAACTTTTATGTTCAATCAGTACAGATAGATAAAACACACTCTCTTTGTCATATTTCATGCGGCATTGAATGACAGAATCGGCAAAGATCTCCCTGAGCTTATCGTCCAAAAAACTGTCCTTCTTCAGTTCCAGACTGTCATAATCAATCAGCGCAGAGACTTCCGACGGCAAAAACTGCTTCAGAAAATCAATGGCAATATCCTTTTCAGCCATCATTGCTTTAAAAAACTTATCGTGTGGGTTGTAGAGTGATTTTTTCATAGGACAAAAATAGGGAAAATCGGGGAAAAAGATAGTTTTAATAGCAGGAAAAAAATTCATTTCATTCTATCAATTTACCATCTATTTTTCTTTCCTGCACAAATCAGCATATGGCAATTATCATTTTAACATAAATCAAACATGAACAGCTAATAAAATTCGTTTAATAAATAATACAGTAATCCATTCATTTAAAACAAACCGGTATGACACTTGAAGAAAAACTGAACATGATCGACCGCACCGATGCCCTGATACGCAGAAAGGCTACCGGTACGCCGGCAGACCTTGCAGCCAAACTCAACCAATCCGAGCGCTTTGTCTATCAATTGATCAATCTGATGAAAAACATGGGGGCACCCATCATTTACTGCCAGGAACGAAGGAGTTATTGTTATGAGTACGAAGTAGAATTTTCTGTCGGATTTGTGAGAAAGCAACGGGATTTTACACAGATCCGTGGTGGAAGTGAAAAAAATTTCGAAATATTTTTCCCACTGCACGAATTTTGCAGTGACCGGCTGTAATTTGGCTTTTGAAACGTTTCAAAAGGGAGATTCCGAACCCTCCTGATCCGGATTGCAAGCTGAATTGGGTATGAAAAGAGAGGAGTGAATCTTTTTAGTATTTAAATTTTTATGATTATGTTAAGTTTGAATGATTTTAGAAAATTGAAGATTTCAAATCGTCTTGCGGTTGTTGGTGGTGCTAAAACAGAAGCTCCTAATGGGGGGTGTATTTGTATTACCGAAGCTGGCTTTGAAATTTGGGGCGCTGGAACTCCAAATGAGGTGAAATGGTGTTATAATAAAGATACAGATGCATATAGTCCAGATGGGGAGAAGACCACTACGGACTATGAAGGAGGTAGATATTGTTAACCTTAAAATTTCTTATGTGATGCGATTGAGAATTCTGATATTGTTTTAGAACTTTCAGAATTCTCATTCTTTTTTGAATTAATTTAAAGATTAATATTAACCTGATCTGTGTTTTTTTACCTTAATATTAAACTATACTTTTAATTATATTAATGAATGAATTGTTTTAATCTTAAGTACATCCTGTTTATTTTGTCTTTTTATCATTATGCATATCAGTACAATGAAGTTGAGAAAGGCATTGTCAGTGGAAATTATCAAAATGCTTATGATGCTGGTATCATTGCTATAAAAACTTATCCTAAAGCAACCTGGAAAATTGTTCACAATACATTGCTGTTAGCTGATTCATTGCATAAAAACACTGATATTGGATTGTTATCCTATGAAATCGGGAGGCGTGGTGCGTGTCTGGATTATCTGAAATCTTTTTCATTTTATAATGATGATCATTCACTCATCGATAGTGCCTGGCAATCGGGAAATGAGTCGTTTTTGAAAAATTTTAAACAAGATTATTTGGATTCCTTGTTTAATATGATTGAAAGAGATCAAAGTATCAGAAATTTGGGGGTTAGCCGAGATTCAATCGGAGTGATCGATTCTTTCAATATGATTTCCTTTGAAGGCTTAGTCCGAAAGTATGGCTTTCCCAATGAATTTGTCATTGGTTTGAGATGCAAGAAAATTGACAGAGGACATGTAATTAATGAAGGTTATTTTCAAACCATGTTCCGGCATTTTGCTTTGCGCAATTATCAGACATTCAAAGAAATTCTGGATAATGAATTTCTAAAAGGATCTCTTGATTTATATGATTATAATGAGTATCTAACGACATTTTACCCAAATCCTATAAATTATGTAAAAAATCCATTTGTAAAAATTGAATCAAAATACTATCAAGAGAATTTTTTTGTAAGTGTTGACAGTGTTAATGCTGTCAGAAAAATATATGGGTTGCCATCCAGGGAAGATCAATTAAATAGTTTTATTTATAAAATAAAAAAACCTGATTCAGTTTTTCGGATTCATGGTTACGCAAATAACATCCCTAAACCTCCACAGCATATTGCTGAGAAATTTATGAAAATATTTACTGAAATTCCAATCAATAATGAAAGTTCTGATCCTAACCATTGATGAAGATCTTACTTCTTCGTATTTAATAAGATGGCTAATTCATTATTCTGTTCCTTTTACACGGATTAATCTTAATTCCGTTATTGAAAAAATAAACCTGTTCATTGATCTGGATACCGAAATGGGGATTGAAATAGATGGAGTTAAAATGACTGATTTCACACATGTCATATACAGACGAGGACAGTTGAAGTATAAAAAAATGGCTATAAAACAATTCAAAGAACAAGTTAATGATATATTAAATGATGAGCAAAGGATTTTATCAGAGTTTTTATTTTTGGTGTTTGAAGAAAAGCCCTGTTTTGGATCTTACTTTAAAGAACGGTATCATAATAAACTTTTTGTTTTGAGAAAAGCAACTCAAGTGGGCCTCAAAATTCCAAAGACATTAATAACGACTGAAAGAAATGTAATTAAGACAGAATTATTTAATACAAAACTGATTACTAAACCAATATATAATAATTTCACTATTTTTTATGGCAATAGGATTTCCTCTACATATACAGAAGAAGTTATAAACGAGAAATTGGAAACTGATTGTGATTATTTTTTCCCGTCAAAATTTCAATATTTAGTTGAAAAAGAGTTTGAAATTAGAACCTTTATTTATAGAAGCAGAATTTTCTCTACCGCGATAATAGAATCAGAATCTAATGGAAAGATTGATTATAGAACATATGAAAGCAACCAAAGATATGTACCGTATGAATTACCAAAATCAATTTCAAATAAATTATTTGAATTGATGAAGGAAATAAATTTAGAAACCGGCAGCATTGATTTAATAAAAGCGAAAGATGGTGAATATTACTTCCTTGAAGTGAATCCTACTGGTCAGTTTTCGGCATTATCGTATCACTGTAACTTTTTTATTGAAAAACATATAATTAATGCGTTATGTCAAATTTGATTGACGTAAAAGACCATGAATGGCTTCCAATTGGGTTTTATTACATGAAAAAATTTAGGACCAGGTCTTTTTCAAAAAAAGTTTTTGTAAGGCTTAGTATTGAAATTAGCGATTATAATTCAAAAGATTATACTACTAGCTTGCCATTTAAACCATTATCAAGATTCTTAAATAGTATTGATGAAGACCAATGATTACTTAGTATTATTTGAAAACTGTATTATTACCCCTGGTAAAGTATATGCTATTTTGCAAGATTTACAGAATCAGATAGTTTTTCAAGTTCCAATAGAATTTTGTCAATTAGTTTTAAAACTGTATCAGAAGCCATATTCATATGTTTTAGAGGAATCGAGTGTAAAAGAGAAAAAATCTTTAACTAATTTAAGAAAGTTTATAATTAAAAAT
>DDTL01000184.1 GCA_002344345.1 Saprospiraceae bacterium UBA2365 | reverse complement strand
CTAGCCAAATTCGTTGTGTAAGTCTCATTGCAATAGTTTTGTTTTTGTTTAATAATTAAAATTGAAATGCAAAAATAGAGAGTGATCATGATTTTATAATCTAAGGAATCATGGTTTTACGGAGGTGGATAATACTTATCTGTATCATTTGGAATTAATTGATAATCAATTCCATTTATAAGTAAATATGAATTCCGATAATTCATCTTCATGGACATTTTCAGATTTTTTGGATATATATTTTCCTTAAAATTAGTCTTTCATTTTTATTATGTGGAAAATATTTAATGACCAAATAAGGAACATAATTTTTTTGGCATTTTATTATGATTTGAATGACAAGAATTAATGACAATTAATTAACACAATATTAACATAAAAGAATCGCATAAAAAAGAAAGGAAATACAATTATTTACGCAAACGTTTTCGTTGTAAAATTCAGAACTTGTTTCTAACGAAAAAATGAAATAATATTTCTGAAATTCAGAATTTATTCTTAGCTGAGAACTAATAAAAGAAATAAGTTGTTTATTTCAAAACAATCGAGTAGGAGGAAAATAAAATAGTTTTCCTCCTATTTTATTTTCCGACCTCTCACACCACCGTACGTGCCGTTCGGCATACGGCGGTTTGTTAAAATAATGATGGCTGTGATTCCACAGGGTCGCTTGCTTACTGTTTCACCTTTTGGCTATTCTCCTCTTGCATTTTACTCTCGGTTTCCGACCTACCCTTTTGCAAGTAGTTCTCTTACGTGTTTCGGATTTTATCGCCTTCTTTGTAATTCCTTGTAAGTTCGTTCCCTTATTTTAACATTCAGCCCTTCGTGGTTATTTTCCCACTAATATGGCTTCTGCTGACTTCTGACAGTGCCGGTTTGCATCACTGCAGCCGTTGTAGCTCGGGCATTCGCGCATACCTCCGCCTACTCAGTGTCAGATCTCTCGGGGTAAGGTCATAGCCTTTCTATTCATGCAGCCTCTTCATTTACGTTATTGTGTTCCGTGCAGTATTGGGCTTTTGTTTCTTTAACAACATCTCCCACACAATCCCGCCTTATATGAAGTTTCTGTTCGTAGCCTCGAATATTTGCCGCCAGCTTCTTTCAGATTCGTAGTCGCCCACAAAACCCTTGCTCTTGGCTAATGATATGTACTGCAACACTCATTCTGGATTTGCACCATATAGATTATGTCCATGCCCGACACACCAAAAAAAAACAGACTGTTGCCAGCCTGTTCTTTTTTTTTGTTTGAAGCCTGTACGTTGATTAGTATATCTTCATCCTGAAAGGTTCATTATCTGTTCACTTGAATTTTCTGAATAAAATTTTGACCCTTCGAATCAATATTGAGGATATAAAGTCCATTTTCCAACATTTCAATATTCATTGTATAGTTTTTTCCCTCTGGGACGACTTTCCCGCCGATCACCAGCCTGCCATCCATTGAAAATATACGGACTTTAGCCTGATCAGTGAATCGCTCACCAAGATCGATCATGAGTAAATCTTTTGCCGGATTAGGGAAAACAATGATTCCTGAATCGGTGTTGATCCCATCCGCAGACAAAAGTTTTTCGATGCATACATCGATCTCTTTAGTGCAATTAGTTCCTGATTCCGTAACGACCAATTGATAACATCCTGCTGCCAAACCATAAATATCCTGATCGGTTGAATTATAACCATTTGGCCCGGTCCACTGATAGGTCTGCTGTCCGCCACCTGTTGAACTGATCTCAATAAATCCGTTGTTTTCTCCTGTCTCATTTCCCTGCGCATCAATCATGATTTGGATTTCCTCAGGTTGGATTAGTTCAAAACTGATTTCAGCACGACAGTTTTTCTGATCAGTTACCGTCAAAGCATAAATCCCTGCACACAAATTGGTCTTAACACTGTCAGCAGCTTCCTCAAACCAGACATAATTTAAAGGATAAACAGCATTCTCCACTGAGGAAATTGAAATTTGCCCGTCACATTCAGCAAAACAACTGATCTCATTCACTTCCGCTGCAATAGACAATTCAGGACAAATGAAAGCTTGCACTTCAGCTGAATCGACCACTGAACATCCGTTCATATCTGTAATTGTCACATGATACAATCCGGGTACCAATCCTGAAACTGAAGGTTGAGTTGCGCCATTATCCCAATAAAATGAATATGGAGCCTGTCCACCCGAAAGATTGACCGTTAAAACTCCGTCATTGAACTGGAATCCGGTTTCATTTGTGGGGATGATATTCGATTGCGGAACTGTGTTTACCACGACTGTTACATCCAGTTGAACCGGACACCGTCCTTCATTGCTCACTGATACGGTATAGGTTATTGAAGAATCCGGTGCTGAAAGAGGATTCGATACATGGCTGTCAGATAGTCCGGTCTCAGGACTCCATTGGAAGGTAGTTCCACCCTCTGCATTCAGCTGGATCGCTGATCCGCTGCACATCATCTGATCAGGGGTGGCAGATGCAAAAACACTTTCAGTGCTGAAACCAACTGTGGCACAATTGCCCGCATTCCCTTTGAGGTTGTAGGGTATGATCGTCGTAAATAATTGGGCTCCACACGGAAGGGGAACTTCCGGCTGATAGCTGGTATTATTTCCTACATCCATGTGATCCAAAATATCCGTTCCTCCCGGAGTTGTCCCGATACTTAATCTGTATCCGCGTGCAAAACCGGATGGTTCCCAGGTAAATACGGCATCCACGCGGACATTTTCTGCCTCATCCAAAGGATAATTGACAGTAGTACAAACAGGCAGCACGTAATCACATGTTCCCATGCTGTCACCATTAATTGTCCAGGCTTTTTGAGTTATGAGCTGATCCCTTTGAGGAGAAGCGAGCCAGTAATGGACTCCTTCGGCACCAAAAACACGGTTGTCCGGGGTGGAATTTTTATTTAACCAACCGATCAAAGTATTATCATAATTCAGACAACTCATTCCGCTTCCGTCAAGCATGCCTTCCAGATTCACCAGCTGGTTAAGGGTCCAGTTTCCGATATTCCCGTCAAAAGCAATAGCTCCGCTGAACATATCTTTCATATTATTTACATTGGAAACATTCCAGGCTGAGATCTGCTGATTGAATGACAGCGTACCGGAAAACATCTCGGACATGTTAACAACTTTGGAAACATTCCAGGAGGAAAGAGGTTGATTGAAAACTGACGCGCCGGCAAACATACCTTCCATATTGACTACATCACTCACATCCCAGGATCCAACAAACTGATCAAATGCCGTCGCTCCGGCAAATAAACGGGACATATCACTTACATTGCTTACATTCCATTCACTCAAATCCTGATTCATCGAAGCACAAGCTTCAAACATGCCTGACATACTGCTGACAATACTTAAATCAGGTACATCCAAAGCCCGGATCTCCAAATTTGAACATCCCATGAATGCATTCTCCATCGAAGACCACTCAATTGATCCCCATTGGTCAACTGAAAGTAATTTTTCCTTATCTCCCTGATCATTAAAGAAAATACGGGGAAAATCACCCCTGATCCTGATAGCGTATTCACCAGGCGAGCCAAAATTATATGTGGTACTTCCATTAACGCCTATTTGATCATAAATTCCATCATTGTTCCAGTCAACATCATAACTGTATCCACCTCCTGTTGTGGGAATGGTAATGCAGGATTGACAGGAAGATCCACTATTCGCGGTATTCCATCTGGTTACAAAAGGCACAAAATAATCACACTCCTGGTAACTGTCCCCAAAAATATCCCAACCCATGCCACCTGAACACAAAGGCATCAGCATATATGCCCTGGCGTGTATAGCCAACCAATAATGAACACCGGCAGCGCCCAGGGTCAAAGCCGGGGGAGTCTGAGGATTATTGTACCAACCCATGAGCGTATTATCATAATTCTCACAGCTGATGCCTGAAAAATCCAGAAAATTGAGCAAGAGGACATTACTTTTCAATAACCAATTTCCCAGATTCTGATCAAAAGATCCGGCTCCGGAAAACATCCCGGTCATATCGTTTACCTGACTCACATCCCAACCTGTTACATCACCGTTAAACAAAAGACAGTTTTCAAACATCCATGCTGTGCTTCCGACAAAATCCAGATTGGGTGAATCGCTGGCATTGCATTCCATATGAAGGCAACCGGAAAAAGCTTTTTCCATACGAGTCCACAATCCTGATCCCCATTGATCGATCGACACCAGTTTCTGTGCATCTCCCATACCATTGAAATATATCCTCGGGAAACTGCCAATGATCCGGATGGTATAGGTTCCCGGAGCACCAAAATCGTGAGTGATCTCTCCGGTTATGCCGGACTGATCAAAACTGCCATCATTGTCCCAGTCAACATTATAACTGTATCCTGGACCTTCCGTAGGAATGGTAATACATGAATTGCACGAACTACCGGGCATATCCGTTTGCCATGTGGTAACAAAGGCGGATTGCCCTCTCAATCCTGTTACAAACATAATTATTGTCAAAATGAACTGAAAACGGATGGTTCCAGACATAAAAATCGAACTTTCCCTACAAAACACTGATCGTAAAAACATCATAAATACTTATTTTTCAATTAAATATTTTGATCAAATTCAAAATAATGATATTCTGAAGTTAAAGATATGTAATTTTCCCAAAAATTCTTATTTTATAATAGTCTAAATAAGAATTAACAATTCTTTTAAAAAGGAACCATCAATTACCCCTAAAAAACTCGTAAAGTGGAAGTCCATTTCAAAACAAGCCAATTTTGAGTCTGCTCCGAAAAG
>DDTL01000013.1 GCA_002344345.1 Saprospiraceae bacterium UBA2365 | reverse complement strand
CTGCTTATCTGCAGAATTAACTTTTACCCTTGATTCGCATGATTAATTATTGTATATCTATATTTTAATTAATCTTAATTAAGCTGCAACACAGATAACAGTTCCTTCCCAAGTACTATTAAAATGTTAAATATTCGACATCTGCAACATAAATCCAATACAAACCGTTTTGAGTAAAATCTGGAAAAGAACGGCAGAAAACTATTTTATTATCTTTTTCAATGTTCTATTAAGTCATTATAACATTAAGGCTTGTAATTTTTCTAAAGAACTTTACCAGACAATTCTTTTATAACAAAATCAAAACTAATGAAAAAACTTATTTTAACCGTACTGATTTTAGGCAGTATTTTTCCCACTTTAATGGCACAAAACAGGCCCGGTTGGGGTATCAGGATCGGATATTCTCCCAGAACAGAAGATCAATGGGGTTTCGGTATTTCTTACAGACCAGATAACAGCCGGTGGTTTCATCAGGCAGAGGTCTACCCTATCCAAAACAGGGCATCGTCCATTGTAACTGAACCAAAAAATGCAGGTTTTCTATTCCGGACCAATTACAGCCTCAATAAACCTGGTCGATTTTTACAGTTTTATGCAGGTGGAGAGATTTATGGCTACCAGTATTCAAGGAAAATTCTAGGTTCAGTTGCCCTGAACACAGATCAGGTCGTCCAGGTAATGGGTATCGCCGGTGCAAATCTTCGGTTAGGCAAAAGGATCAACTTAAATTTTGCATTGCCTCTGGTCGGTTTTGAACATGTCCGATCAGAAGATTTGTTGGGAGTTTCTAACAATACAACACCTTATTTTTTAGGATTTTATGGTGCATTTTTTCCAAAATTTGGTGTAGATATCGGCATTTTCTGATTTCAAAGGGAAATTTTTAACGTTTCCATCACCTTAAAAATCTTGATAAAAACCTCCAAAAAGGTCTGCAAAATAATTTCGAAGTTTTTAGACAAATGACAAAAAGCCTGGCAAAATATTTTGCCAGGCTTTTTATTACCTGAGATAAATCATTTTTTTAGTGATCAGGCCGTTTTTGGTTTTCAGGCTGTATTGATACATTCCGGGAGTTCCAAGTATATCAGCATGTAAAACCAATTCATTCATTCCCTTCAATCTGAATTCTTTGATGTTAAGCACAGTTTTGCCCATGGAATTGCTCACCATCAGTTCGATTTCCATATCTTCCGGCAGTTCAAAATAGATAGTTGTTTGCTGATCAAAAGGATTTGGCCTGTTTTGGAACAATTTCTCCGTGGTTTGTTCATATTTCTCTGTCGCCTTTGCCACCTTGAGGTCAAATAATTGCATTTGACTGATCAGTTTAGCTTCGGTGATGCGCCCTGACACTGTAATTTGATCGGTTGAGAATTCTTTATCGGTTCCTTCCAAAACGATATAAAACAGAGGTTCACCTGCCGGAACAATCAAATCTTTTGAATCATTCCAGCTCAAAGTCAGTGTATTTCCATTTTCCAGAATGGCATAATTGAACGGCTCAGGCTTGATCCATCCCCTGTCCAATCCTTTAAAACGAAATGGATCTGTAACTTCGGCTGTAAACTGGACACCCATCAACGTTTCTTCCTGACTAAAATATACCGGGACTTTGATATCACTTCCATTACCATAATAGGTATTTCCAAATAAAAGGGATTTCATGTTTCGGCTTGCAATACCAGAGTTTTCACCAAAATGGCTGACCGCCGAACCGTTTACATCACCCATTTTGATCATATAAAAGTCATTATTTGTTTCATTCGAGGATAAGGCTGTAAGAAAAATACTTTCAGAAAAATTCCACGGCGCATATACGTTGTTGAATTGCAATGATTTAGGAACAAACCTCCAGCAGTTGCTCTTAGGAAATTTATCACTTACTCCGAGGATAAGGTTTCTGATCTCGAGAATATCAGCACCGGATATCGACCTGGAATTATTCACATCAGCCGCGATGATCTGATAGGGACTCGTTAAAATTTCAACATTCAAAATATGTCGTTGAATATGGATAAGGTCCAGCGTATTGATTCCGGAAGTACAGGTATTCGGATCCGGCAAAGGTTTGATGTTATAATCCAACCCTCTCTCCAACTCTTCAAAATGAAAGGCACCCTGAGCATCCGATTTTGTACTGCGAGAACTCTCGGCAAAACTGCATTCCAACCGGATTGGGACATTGGGTACAGTGTTTTGGCTGAACGGATGGAAAATGGACCCCGAAACCATAAATCCCTGATCGAATCCACAAGCATCCATGTTGTCCTGAACAATTAATTCAACTGTGCAAAAATCCTGATTACCAGCCAGATCTGTTACCCACAACTGCTTTTCAAACTTTTTTTCAGTTAAACCGTCCATATCATCGCAGGTTATGGTATCTATTACTTGCAATACATTTTGCGACCAGGAAAGTTTAAGCAAATGATCAGGCGTACAATTATCATAACTATCTATATGATAGGTAGATGGTTCAATGGTGATCATACCATCCGGGTTCATTAAAACGGTGGTAATACTTGAAATACATAATGGCGTCGGGTTTTTGCATTCTTTGACAATAAATCTGTAATTGCATTTAGTGATATTTCCACATTTGTCTTCGACTGACCATTCAATCCTATAGGCTCCTTCCTGCAAAATTTTGCTGAAGAATTTCCCCAATCCAAATTGTTCAAAACTGCCATTATCTCCGGTATCCAACCTCCATACCCAATTCAGATCAGATTCGGGAGTGCAATCATCCGTTGCAGAGGCTGTTAATTCTACCAACCCTTCACATTGTCCAAAAACGCATATCTCTCTTTCCTGACAATCTGTAGTAATGACGGGAGCTGAAAGATTATTTAATTTGATGGTCTGAACATGGGTCCATTCACCTTGTCCCGACCCAGGATCATGCTGACACCAGTCGATCACCGTCCATGTTCTGATCACAGTTTCACATGCATCTCCGACTACTGAAAAATGCTGATCAATGTAATTTGCACTTACCAAACTACAAATATCATCGTCAAAAATGGGTTTTCCGGTTTGATCCGGATTTGAATTTAATACAAAACATCCATTCATGACAGTGTCTGCAGGCCATAAAATATCAGTACCCAAAAAAGGATGAGAGTCAGTGATTATGATATTCTGTTGACAGGTTTTACTAACACCGTTATTGTCTGTTGCAGTAAATGTCCTGTTGATCTGACCGACATTGCAATTGTCAATCTGGAAATTGGATGATTGTGAAATAAATACAAAACAATTATCCAGCGCTACCCCATCCTGTCCAACCACCCCCTGATTGTAATCGTCTAAAATAACAATATCTTTTCTTTGATCAAGGTCCGTAACTACATTCCCAAAATAAGCTCCTAAATTGTTGGGATCGTAATATGTATCACAACTGATGTGAATGTCCGGAGGACAAATAATAACCGGGGGCAATTTATCCTGAACAATAACGTCCACCATACAGGTATTCTGAAGACCTGTTTCATCTGTTATCCTCATAGCCACTCCTATTTTCTTTCCGGCTTCTGAGCAACAAAAATCAATATATTCACCAAAAACAAGATTTGAAGGTATTCCACAATCATCACTCATTTTGACAATTTCCATGGTAATTTCACCGCAATTATCGTAAGAACCATCATCTATGGATTCAGCAAACAATCTGGCATTTCCATCGACAGTTAAACTTACCACAGTATTCTGGTCACAAATGGCAGATGGTGGTGTTTTATCTTCTACAATGATTTCATATCCGCAAAAACTCGTATTCTGGCATTCATCAATAGCTGTGAACCTTACGGTGTGTTTTCCTACCGGTAAATCCCTGACAGAATATTGACCATTTACGACAGTGACATCTGCTGGATTATTGATATTGCCAAAAACAAATACTTCTACAGTGAGATCCGTATTACCACAGGCATCCGATACCTCCGGAAGCAGAAGATGGTGAACATCTGAAGTGCATTTAAAATATCCCGTACTGAGTACAACCGAATCTGTTGGACATACCATAACCGGAGGTGTATTATCCATAAGCTTTATGATTTGCCCGATTTTAATAAAATCGTTATTACACCAATCCATTAGGAGCCATTCCCTATACAGACTTACTGTATTTCCACACCCGTCAAATGGTTTGTCTGAGAAATGTATATCAAAATCAGAACAGAAAAATAAGTTAGGATAACCTGTGGTATCAGGAGACGGATACCCGTTATCCAAAGCAGGCCAATCTCCGCCACATTCAAAAGCAGGTTGATCAATCCCATTGAAATTTGATAGCATTTGCAGATCATCAATCCTGGTTCTACGAATATATATACTATCCCTGGCTTGTGCAACGTTGCCACTATCATCCCACCCGGACCATTTCCGGACCAATAAAGACTGGAACTGACTGGTGCATGGAAAACTGAACAAGCTATCTGTATAACTCAAAATCGCACTTCCACATCTGTCCCAACCTTCCAGATAGTATTGATGATTGCCAATATAATACATGGTATCCAGCCCTGAAGTATCTAACGGGAATCCTATGGTACCCGGGATCGTATTCAAAAGACATGAAATGG
This sequence comes from Saprospiraceae bacterium UBA2365, assembly GCA_002344345.1. Lineage (GTDB taxonomy): Bacteria > Bacteroidota > Bacteroidia > Chitinophagales > Saprospiraceae > UBA2365. The sequence goes on along the minus strand of DDTL01000013.1, from coordinate 859 downwards.
TATCCTTTCTTCCTTGTAAATCTGGAGCATAATAATCTTTTGCACCAAGCCTTCCCTCGCAAAAATGACCATTACACAGGTTGGTTACTTTTGAATGTATCGTTTGATTGAGATGCTCATGAGTCAAAATATTATTTGGAATAATATGACCCAAAGTATCTTTTAATTCAACTTTGAAAATATTGGTAGGCGGATAATACCCTTCCAACAACATATCTGGTATGATCAGGGATCTGCATTGATCGTCCAATGGCACAGTGATGGAATCCTGGCATGCCATATAAAAATTTCTTGCAATGTATATTTTCACCTGATCCGATTGAACGGGTCCGTTTGGGTTATAAGCTCTGCCATATAAAGTCAGCACTACTTCACCTTTTGCGAGGTCGAAAGGCCCAAAACGATATTCGGTAGCATTATTAAACATCAGATTTGGCACAAATGTCCCGTCTCCATTCGTTTCCCACCACGTATCACCATTGATATTCAACGTCTGAGCGCCCAAATCTGCCAATTTAACATGCTGTCCCGGGCAAACTGACCAATCCTTGCCTGCATAAACGCTCTGGGCCTTACCTGTTGTGAATGCACCAAAAATCAAAAAAATGAACATCCATGCATGCTTTTGCCGGCTTTTAAAGATCGCCATATCAGTCTGTTTTCTTTTAAAAAAAAATAATTCCATAAACATTTTCCTGAGTTTTGATCAGTTGAATGAATCACCTACCTGTTAGCTAATAGTCTCAAAATATCAAAAACTCAGCGATATATTTTTATATAATTAATTTGCAGTATTTTACATATTAAAATAATACTAAATTAAATAAGTTCTTAAATCTTGATAATTATACATCAAAAC
>DDTL01000109.1 GCA_002344345.1 Saprospiraceae bacterium UBA2365 | reverse complement strand
AGTGGTTAAATTCCAATAGCCCGGTATGCAATGCCGGGTTTGAATATCAATAACCGGTATTCAATGCCGTGGTGAAAAAGAAAAGAGTAAAACAACCCGGAAAGGGTTGAATTATTTATACACAATGAAAATATTGTGTGGAAAAATCCTATTTTAAAGTTTAGCTGTTACTCAATTAAAATGAAATATTATTTGCCCCGAATCACCAACCCTGTATCTTTGCAAAAAAATATTTAGATGCGCATTGTTTTTATGTCCACACCTGAAATCGGTATTCCGGCTCTTGAATTGCTCCTGGAGAAAGGTTATGATATTGTTGGAGTCGTCACCGCTACCGACAAGATGGGTGGCCGGAATATGAAACAATTGCTTCAATCCGATATCAAAAAATATGCAGTTGAAAAGGGTTTGTGGGTTTTACAGCCTGCCAATCTCAAAGATCCCGGCTTTTTATCGGAACTACGTGCCTTAAAAGCCGATCTGCAGATCGTGATCGCATTTCGTATGCTGCCGGAAGTGGTTTGGAACATGCCGCCTTTGGGAACCTATAACCTGCACAGTTCGCTGTTGCCCAAATACCGTGGCGCAGCACCGATCAACTGGGCCATCATCAACGGTGAAAAGATCACCGGGGTAACCAGTTTCAAGCTGAAACACGAGATTGATACCGGAGATGTCTTCCTTCAGAAAAGTCTCGAAATAGGGGAGGATGAAACCGCGGGAGAACTCTACGAACGGATCAAATACCTGGCAGCGGATGTGATCCTTAAAACTGTGGAACATATTGAAAAGGATGATGTTAAACTTAGCAAACAGGAAGAAATGCAAGTCAGCCTTGCGCCAAAGATATTCAAGGAAGACTGCCAGATAAGGTGGAATGTTCCGATGCAACAGGCATATAACCATATCCGTGGTTTAAGCCCATTTCCTACGGCATGGACTACCCTTGATGGCGCTGTTTTCAAGATTTTCAAGGCTAAAAAAGTAGTGTTGTCACCCACTGTCAAGCCGGGTGAGATCCTGACGGACAATCGAAGTTTTATGCATTTTGCTACCACAGACGGTTACATCGCCTGCGAAGAAGTTCAGATGGAAGGCAAAAAACGCATGGATATACGTAGTTTTTTGAACGGATACCGGATTTATAAGGATTGATGGTGTTGCCTTAATAGGTGTTTTCACCAACAAATTCCATATATGAACGGCTAAAAAGTGTTGTAGGTGAAATCACCAACAACGGCGCACGGTGATAATTTTTTATCGGTCTGAAACAAAAGACTTTTTTTCTTTTTTGCAGATCAATTGCACTGCCCATTTGCCGGTCTGAGCCGAAGGTGGCAAACCGCCTCCGGGAAACAGCCATTGACCTGCCATATAGAAATTCTTTAAACCCGGTAATTGCATATCAAGCGCATCCATCATGTTTTCTTTGGTCGGCATGAATCCTTCATAGGCGCCATCTTTAACGCCCGTATATTTTACCCCGGTTTTAGGCGTTGCCACATCCACCACTTCTATAAACGCTCCGATCCCGGGAAATTCCTGTTCCAGATATATTTTTGCATCACGGGCTATCTGTTCCTTTTCGTTTTCATAATGCTCACCTTCCAGTTTTTCCCACATTTTCCAGGGACTGTCAAAACGCATCACAATGGACGTTTTCCCGGCGGGAGCCATGGTATCATCATAGGCATAATTCATCACCGAATATCCGTTTTCCAGTTCAGTCATTCCGATATGCATCCCTTTGGCAATGTTGACGAGGATCGGTGAATCAGCCTGGATAACTTTGTCGATGCCAAATGAAACCTGAACGATCGGGGTGAACAATTCCCAGTTTTTATACGCGTGATCCACTTTTTTCGAAACATATTTTCCTCCAAGCATTTTATAAATGGTATGGAATCCATCCGCTGCACTGATCACATAATCTGCCTGAACCAAGCTACCGTCGGTCAGTTGTACTCCTTTTACGGTGTTTTGTTCCACCGTGATTTTTTCAACTGTCTTTTTAAAGGTAATTTTTCCTCCCAGTTTTTTATATTTTTCCAACATCCTTTGAGCCAATGGGAAGGAACCGCCCTTTATGTATCCTGCATTTTTCTGATTGAAAAAACCAAGCATGAAAATAAAAGCCAAAGCAGAAAAATTCCTTTCACCATACAATGCGTTCAAAAATCTGGTCAGCTTCTGATTTTTAAATTGTAAGGTATCAAAATACTCTTTGCAAGATTTTCGGCCGAATTTTCTTACCAGCTTGAATATAGGCCACATAACCGGAAGCAACCGTATATAATCCAGGGGATTACGAAGTTCAGGCGGCAATGCAAAGGGTTGCAACAAGGCACTTTTTCGCATATCGCGACACATTTTTTGAATTCGTTCCTCGTCTTCCGGTGCCATTTCGATCAGGTATTTTTCCCATCGGTCAATGTTGGAATAAATGATGAACTCATTTCTGTCCTGGTCAAAGATCCTGGAATGGATTTCATGGTCGATGATCACTGTTTCGTCATTCAACACATTGGTCTCTTTCCAGATATCGTGAAAAGCGCCTTTGGATGTTCCTACCAGCCAATGCAGACAATAATCAAACCGGTAATTTTTCCGCTCCCATGCCGTGCACTGACCGCCAGCTATGGTATGCATCTCAAGGATTTCTGTATCAAACCCATTCATGGCTGCATATATTCCGGCGGACAAACCAGCCACACCGGCGCCTATGATGACTACTTTTTTACTCATAAATATTATAAAATAATGGATGTATAATTAATTATAAAACAAAGATAAAAATAGATATTGATTTATATAGTATCTTTTATTTTGGTAATAAAACGGTCATATATATCCTGGATTTCATCCTTGAAATTTTCTTCGTTCAATGTAGTCTTCATAAAAGCGCCCGGATCGTCCTTCAATTCAGGAGGAAGCACCAGTGTTTTGGGAAATGCTTCGCAATGCGCACATTTTTCCTTCAGCAATTCCCTGACCAGATTGAAAACAAGATTGTGTCCGAACTTTTCATCCTTTTGCTCAAATTTACTGCCGCAGCAACTCACAAAAACGAGTTGACGGATGGAGGATCGATATTTTTTTATGAAATTTCTGAGGGGTACGATCAGCTGACCCATCCAGATCGGACCACATAGGATGATCCGGTCATAGTCAGCGACCTTTTTTTTCAGTTTTTTATTGCCAAAATTGATCCCCATGAGCATCAGTATATGTGCATTCAGTCTTGGAAAAATTTCCTCGATATCGCATTGAAGATCATTGGCGATCTTATTCGCTAAAAAACGGTTGCTGCCTTTGTGTGAATAAAAATATACGATGGTATTCATGTCAGATGGATATTAACACTTTTGAATTTTTTTCCATGATGCTCACTCATTTTCATCATTTTTTGTACAATTCCCTCGTTTTAGGTAACAAAGCCAGACAAACCATCAGCAGGCCATAGAAAAAATATATAGTATGCAAGGGATCAACCGTTTTGAAAATGGCTATCTGAACATTGATCCAGATCATCAGGGCCACCCCGGTATAAACCGAATATGTCCAGGCAAAATGATGGTCAAAAAGCAGGTTGAGGCGTTCAAAAAAACCATTTTCCGGCTTTTTGAGCAATGCGTAGATCAGGTAAATAGGGAAAAGTCCGAATGTCAGCAATAAAATAAAACCCGGAATAAGAAAATCATCAAAAATTGAAGGTCTGAGTATTTCGGTAGGCATACCCAATAAAGATCCGTCAGGTTTTAGGATCAGGAAAATTCCGCCGAAGATGGCACCGATGGAAAGTAGGAAATGGAGCAGGATGAGCAGATTGCGGAGAATTATTGAAGTATTCAAAACAGACATTTTTTGGAAGGTATAATAAATGCCCAATATACGGCATTTTTCTGTGATGAGGCCATGAAGAAACATTAAATAATTGTAAATAAATTGTATAATTAAACTGGTAAATACACCAACATTGTCTATTAAAAACGCCCACATCATCCTTAGATTCCCCTTAATTAAAGAATTTAATATTGCACGAAACCAAAAACAACGCCAACACCAAATATTATTCTGCTATCAAAATAAGTTCAAAAACTTCACCGGAAAAATTTTGAAATCTGCCCTAAAAATCCTATATTTATGGCTTAAACCATAGTATGATAAAAAGTTCACATCATAATCTACGGCTCTACGGCTCTACGGC
>DDTL01000187.1 GCA_002344345.1 Saprospiraceae bacterium UBA2365 | reverse complement strand
CCCTATGTTTCTATGTGGTGAATCTTTCTCTAATCTTCAAAGAATCCTGCAGAATAAACAATAAAATTTTAATAATCTTTAGTGTTCAATCAATAATATATACCGTCTTTTTATTTGACCTGAATAGAAATCAATTTGCTACTTTTAACACCAAATAATAAATCATGAATATCTGGTCCTTTATCCGTTCAAAACTGGAAGCCGACAACCGGATCATACTGTTAGTGGTCATTCATAGTACAGGAAGCAGCCCCGGCCGGGCAGGTTTTAAAATGGCTGTCAGCGAAGATGGTCATCTGGCAGGTTCGATCGGTGGTGGTGTAATGGAATATAAGCTGGTTGAATTGGCCAGGAAGCAGTTTTCTATTGAAAAACGACCGGCATTTCTCCTCAAACAGGATCATGAGCAAACCGGTACAGAAGACAGTTCAGGAATGATCTGTTCGGGTAATCAATATGTGGCTTTTTATCCGGTCAATGAGTCTAATCTGCCCTTGATATCCATGATCAACGAGTCATCAAAAATACAAATTGAATATACTGAGAACGGATTTTCTGCAACAGAAAATATGGAAGGACTTCCCGCTGAACCCTTCGTCTCAATGGATTTAAAACAATGGAAACTGGTTGAACAGGCAGGTATTGAAAACCAACTTTTCATCATAGGAGGTGGTCATGTCAGCGTTTCCGTCAGTCAGCTTTTTAAAAAACTTGATTTTCAGGTGATTGTTCTGGATGACCGGAACATGGAATTAAGCACCATTCAACAAAATTCGTATGCCGATCAAATCAGGATCATTGATTATAAGGACATTGCGGATCAAATTCCGGAGGGTCCTCATGTGTTTGTAGTTATTATGACCTTTGGACACAGGAGTGATGCCCGTGTTCTCGAACTGCTCATAGACAAAAATGTGCGATACCTGGGCATGATGGGCAGTGAAAGAAAAGTGCAAAGTATTTTTGAAGATCTTCGCTCCAAAGGAATATCGGAAGAAAGATTGAGCACGATCGACGCACCCATCGGATTACCTGTCAACAGTGAGACACCTATGGAAATTGCGATAAGTTTGGCCGCTAAGGTTATTATGGTGAAAAATGAGAAATGATAATGCTTGGAGTTTTGCCTGGGGTTTTGCCAGGGTCGTGAGAAAAAAGCATTTTTATAATAATTAAAGTCTATATTTGAGCTTGCTCCGATAATTCATTGCAGCCTAATCCTCCATTCACATTTTCAGTCAGTATAGGTTCAAAGAGAGACAATTTATTTGTTGTTCTTCAATCTTTTACCTATATTTTTAGTATAGCCTTAAACATTAATAGGTTAGGGAAAATTGATGGAAACCAACAAGTTTGATTTTAATGATGGAACTCAAATTATTATTCTTTTTCAAATGAGCATGATTAAAAAATAAGTTTAAAAAATAATATTTGATGCAGCGTTATATAAATTTTCTGAGTATTACAATTATAAACAACTGCTTTAAATGAATATCAGGAAATTATTAAGCACTGATTAAATATTGTTAAAAAGTTGTTTTTAAGCAAAGGACAAGCGAACTAATCATGATCCGAAGACAAATAAAAAATTCAACTTTCCTGGCATTAATTGCGGTGTTATTGCTATTCGGATGCCAACGGGAGGATTACGATACAGAGACAGTAATTGAAGAAGGAGAAGAACCGGTTCATCAATATGATAACCAATACTTTTTTGGCGTAATTGAAGGAACTGACGGGGAAGTGCCAAATAATATTTTGGTTAACATTCAACAAAAGGTTTATGCGCCAGACAACACAGGCGTTTTGATTTTACGTAATATATTAGCTAATAAACAAGGGAGTTTTGTAAAAATCAGTGCAGAAGGCTATTTTGATAAATATTTGTATTCAATTGCTTCAGAAAACCATGTTCATCAGTTTTCAGCAATACTTGAACCACTTGAAACCCACTACACCATACCATCCACAACAGAAACAAAACTTGTTTTTGATCAGTCCTGTCAAATACTATTCCCTGAAAATGCATTTGCATATGAAAATAACGGACCATATTCAGGTAAAGTCAAGGTTTATTTTCAAAAATCCGGAAATGAATTATTGGGAGCATTGGTACTGAATAAAAAATTTGATTATCAGGTTTTTAGTTCAGCACAAATATTTCAATTGGAGGCATTTACCGAAAATGAAGAACGCCTAAAATTAATAAAACCCATATTTTTAGTTTCAGATCCTGGTCTAATCTCGGCCTCAATTCCTTTTCAACACGATTCCTGGACCGAAAACAATAAACAGATCATTGACGGTCAATACTACGAAATCATCAATTACCTCGGACCAATTGCTATGGGTCGGCTCACCGAATACAAAGTTATCACGACTTCAGTAAAGACAACTTCCGGACTACCGGTTTCACTTTCTGTTTGTAAATTATCATATAATCAGATAGATCGCTCAGTCCAACCTGACCAGAACGGAAAAGCAATAATCTACGCTCCGGTAGATTCAGAAATCATTTTGAAAGTTCAGGACAGATGTGGTCAAACGTATACTTCAGCTAATTTGACAAAAGGTAAAAATGATCAGCATCTTGATTTATTTATTGAACCCTTGTTTATCATTTCTCCTATTTCAGTTTTAGATGGTTGTGAAGAAACTGAGATTGGACTGGAAGATTTAATAAATATCAGATTAATAAGCAATTATGGCAAACAATTGCTTTATCAGGATAAAGCCAATAGTATTTTTAATTTACTCATCTGTGAGAACATCAAACGCATTTCCTATTATTTCGGAAATTCATTCAAATATGCGTTCAATTTTTATGATAACAATTGGACTTTGTCCAACAATTACATTCTGAGAAACGAATTTTTTTGTCTTCCTAAAATCAACGGTTATTATATGGTAGACGGACAGTATGTTTATATAGATAAAAATCAACTATACATCCTGTTGGATGATATGAATAATCTTACAATCACGGATTTTTCCAATTTTGCGATCAGTATTTTGAATGTAACATCAAAGGGAATTTTTCAGGCTGAATCTGTTTACATTTTCAATCCAAAATTTATCAGCTGTGAAAACAATTCCTGTTCAAATATTGAAATTAACATTAAAAAATTTGAAGGTAAAGACCAGCCGGCAAAAATTGAATTTTCCGGGAAAATTGAAGATCATATGATTGAAGGCTGCTTCGAGGGGGTCATAAAATAAGCTGCTTTTATGCCAAAAAACCTACAGGATATCATCGAACAGTGTAAAAAGAAGGACAGAAGAGGCCAAAAAGCTCTTTTCAACTTACTGGGTCCTACTCTTTTATCTGTTTCCAGAAGATATTCGCCTCAAGGTATAGATCCAAAAGACAACTTACAAGACTCATTTATAAAGATTTTCAATCGAATATCAAGTTATAATTCAGAAAAGGGAAATATAGAATCATGGGCTAAGAAAATTTTGATAAACACTTCAATAGATAAATTGAAAAAACACCGTTATTTTTTTTTCCCGGAAAAAGATATGTTGGAAATTCATGCAATTGACGAAATGGAACAAAAAGCTAATTCAGATCATTTGATCCAACTCATTGAACAACTTCCGGATGGTTACAAACAAGTATTCAATCTATATGAAATCGAGGGTTATAACCATCAGGAAATCGCCGGTCTGATGGGTATTTCCGAGTCGACATCCAGATCCCAACTATACAGGTGTAAACAATTATTGCAAAAAATGATCTCCAAAAGTAACCATACAATGAACAATCATCTTAAAGCTTTATAATACAGGCAAATGGACAATTGGAAAGATATAATAAAAGATGTGAAAACCCATCAATCTCAAATGGATATCCACTCAGAATGGGAAAAACTCCATTTGAAAATGCAAAATAGAAAACGAAAAAAGACGCTCCTCCTGATGATCCCATTGATCGTAAGCACTGTCTTAATTTTTGGTTATTTCCCTGGATTTTTTGTTAAGGATAAATCAGAAGATAATGAAAATTTGACCCATGATCAAGGTATACCTTCAAAAGTTCAATTCAATCGGACAGACACTTCGAAACAAGGATCTGATGGTGTGGCAAAACCAAAATTCCTTGAAGGTGGTAACCAAAATCTTTCAATCTATGTTGAAAGATCCACCAAAGAAATAACGGGCAAAAAACACGGGGTTGAAAAGGCCTCATCAGAATTTGCAAAAGAAGTACCTGACAACAGCCGTTCGTTAATAAAACCAACCTCGTTAAACGAAATAATTGAAATGACCGAAGAATCAGGAGCGGACAGTCCACCTCAGAAAAACTTTACATCAGCAAAACAACGAATTTTCGCAGAGATTGAACCTATACCCGGAAAGGTTTATCAATTTCCGACCATATTCAAACAGCCGGTTTTTGCCTTTTCAAATCAATTTTTGGAAAAAGGAAAAACACATTTCGGCGCTTCATTCTCTTTAGGCCAAACAAAATATCAGTATGAAATCCATGATGTAACCAACTTCTCAATAAAAAATATACTTCAAAAAGAAGTGATTCCTCTTGAAAGTTTTCATATTGAAACTGCCTGGTATAAAGACTTTGGTGTTGGATTTCATGGCAAAATAGGGCTTGAATATTCACAGATCAATGATATGATAGAGCATATAACTCAGAAAACACTCTATTCAACTGCTATCGGAACAATCGAACAGATATTTAATGAGGAAGGTGAAATTTTAAATATAACAGGTGAAAAAAACTATTATTCCATTATTGAATCTAAATCAGTCAGATACAACCAATATCAAAGGCTTGGTATTTCCTTAGGTTTTATGAAAGACTATAATTTTAATGACTTTAAATTGACGATAGGTGTATCAAAGCTTTTACCCATATTTCATCAGAACAAAGGGTTTTTCATTGATGGCGTCGGGCAGTTGGCTGCAATCAGCAATCAATACCAAGCGGGTAAAGAAGACTGGTCAGGAATGGTTTTGTTGGCATATCCTTTTAGCAATGGATTTCAATTATCCTGTGGATATCATTTAAGGTATAATTCTATTTCAATCCCTGTTCTTTATACAAGGAATCATTACACTCACAGTTTTATCATAAACATGCATTATGAAATACCAAATAAATAAAATGTTTTCCTCATAATAAATTATAATGATTTTGATATTTCTTAACAAACAAAATTTACTTTTAATAATAATCAAAAAAACAAACATATGAAAAAACTACTTACACCTTTGATGATGCTTTTAGCTTTCAGTTCATTTTCACAGGAAGCTGTGCTTGAGGTTTATGTAAATAAGCCTTGCGGTGAGGATTTTGATGAAAACCTAACGATTACATTGTATGAAAAGGATATGGATGAACTTATACCCATTGCTGAATCTCATGAAAATCCTGCAACTTTTAATGAATTATCTAAAGAAAAAAATTACACAGTAAAAGTTAATTCCAATGCTGTTGAAATGTATATGCCTACGATAAGAGATATTTGGATTTGTCGGGAAGTAATCCTAGGAATTCACAGAAATAACCTCCCTTGCATAATAGTAGGAGATATGTTTAATGGAAGTAATGGCTTGAGTACATTGGATTTGGTTTTAATGCAAAAAATATTACTAGGTTTTACACCTTTGGAATACCGAAATTGGGTATTTATTGAAAAAGGCAATTTTAATTTAAATCCATCTAATGTCAATGCGGTAAATCAAAGAGAAAATATTACTCTGACTGGTAACATTACAAAATTAAATTTCATTTCCTTTCAGGCCGGAATGGTAAATGCAGCTTTTGAAGAGTATTGCACTCCTTGTTACCCGGATGAGTCGTCTTATGTGCAAATTGAAATTCCCGACATTAGTATTGAAGCCGGGATGGAGTATGAAGTACCCATCGTTTTGAATAGTTTCAACAACAAGCTTTTTGCCTATAGTTTTGAACTCAGTTTCAATAATCTTAAAATACTAAAAATCCCTTATCATGAAGAAGGTTTGTTGATAAACACTGATACTAATGAAAACACAAGATTTTATTTTTACAATACCACTATAAACTCGTATAACACCGAACCTTTAAAAGATATAGCAATAATCAGAATCAAGGCCTTGGCAACAGGTAAATTGATTGATTTTATATCTTTAGGATCTAACCTTGAACCTTATGGTTTATACAATATTAATTCCTGTAAAGTCGATGTTTTCAATTTTCAGATAAATAAGCAACCTGATTGCGAAATCCATTGGCCTCCTTCTCCTGTTTTTGTTAAAAATTATGAGAGCAGAACTAAAACCGGGGCGCCACAACTCAATTTTACCTGCTCACAGATAACAGAAACTAGTTTTACGGATGAAGAAATTCTCAATGACCTTGGTGAATGTCAGGAAATATTTCGGAATTGGAATGTCCGGTTTGGTCAGGAAATTCATCATTTTACACAACATATTATCATTGATAATAACTATCCCATCGAATGTAAAGACACTCTGATCAATTTATATTCAGAAAATACCGAATTACCTGCAAGTGACCTTATATCATCAAACTCTCATATTGGTAATTATTCTTTCAGCCTTTCACCTTCATCAGATTCAATAAAAACTATCCTTCGAATACCTCCTATTGAGTACCTCACAGTATACAATACCCGGGATTCTACATTTTGTATTTCCAAAATAGAAAAGGTGCAATTAAATTGTGAAGAGAGTGTGATGTTGAATGACACGCTTTATTTTTATCGTGATGGAGCCAATTATAAAATACGTGCATTTGATTTTTATAAGGGTGAGGAACCTTATTGCTATGGTCAGTTATCGGATTTTGAAATCGCTGAAGTTGGTTTTCAAAATTTTCTTCCGGTTCAAAATTTTTCATACAGCACCGAACAAAATAAAATAAAATCTCTGAAAATAAGATATAAAATAGATGGTGTATGGGTTCTTACAAAAATAGTATATGCAAAACTAATCAAAGAGCCATCCTTTAGAATAATTTGTCACAATGACCAATTATCAGCTCAAAAACCCTATAAAATCGCTTTTTTCTCAGACAATTTCAGTAATCTGGGTCGTTTGAATACCGGATTTAAATTGAAAAATGCTCATTTTATTTCCGCCGGACATCATGCACTTCAAAACATAAACTTTGATTTAACTTCTGATAGAATCAATTTGATCTGGAGTTACATTTCGGGAGAACCTGTAAATATGGAAATTGAAGATACTCTGTGGACATTCGATATAATACCCGACAAGGATGGTAAATTGTCAGATTTTATTTCATTGGTCAATGAATCCACTACAAACTATGCTAATATCAATGATCCCTACAGCACAAAATTGGATCTTGAGTTGACTTTTAAAGATGTGCAGACAATTTCAGAAGAAATCATGCTGGATGAATTAACTATTTTTCCAAATCCTACCAGAGGAAATGAAATATGTATTCAAAACTCAGGAAATGATGAAATGCAAATAAAACTGTTTAATTCATACGGTAAATTGCTTCAGGTATATGTTAAACCTCAATATGAGCATTTTACAAGGCTTCAATTTCCGGAAAATTTAAAAGATGGAATTTACCTTTTAATGTTACAATCTGCAGATGTAACAAAAACCACAAAAATCTTAGTTGTCAATTGATCATACAATGAAGTTGTTTAAAAATGTATCTTAATGCTTGCAAACAAATCATTGAAAGTCAAATGCTTCAGCTTTTTTTGATTCCGTACATTCCGGTACGCAATACTGATGAAGACAAGCTTATCAGTATCTTTGATTTAAAAAAGAGCTTCGCCTTGACATTCAAGCATTTATTTTCAGCAATCAACATAATTCTTAAACAACTTCAATGAAAAACCGGTATCAGTTTCGATAATTTTCAAAATTGATATCGGTTTTATAAAATTTTTGTGCATGCAGGTTTACCTCGGGCCTCCGCCTCCTTCTCCGCCAAGGCGTTTGGTTTCTTCTTCGATACCTGTTTTTCTGTTGCGGGATTTTACAGCTGAATTCCCAAAACTATAGGATACACTCAGACTCACTCTGCGGCTGTCCCAATTTCCCTGTCCGATGCCCTTTAAACCATTAAATGCAGAGTAACCGCTCCAACCTGATTGGTAGAAAAGATCTTCACCGGATAATTTGACATTCATGGCGTTTTTGAAAAACTTCTTCTGCAATCCGACATTCAGACTCCAACTCGGTTCATATATAAACACGCCACCCCAGATACCGGGGCCGGAATACCAACCGCTCAATTCACCTGTCAGACCGAAGGGCAAATTGAATGTATGCTGTGAAAAAACATTGTACGACCAGGCCTGTATATCTATCACCGCACCATTGCCATAATCAGCCTGATGATCTATAAAAGAGCCGTTTACATTGAAAAATGCATTCCACCATTTGGTAAACTGAAATGGAAGTGCCAGGTTCAAGGCATATACATCCTTGATGGTCAGATTGTCCCAACTGATAAAACTCGCCCGTGGATCTGAAGGTTCAGGTCCCATTAAACGGGTGATCTGGTCATTGGTACGACTGTAAGACATCTTGATATTGTATCTGAAAAACATCGTATATCCGATCTCATAATTGTTGACGATCTCGGGACGTAGGAACGGATTTCCCTTTGAAAAGGACAATTCGCTCAATTGCTCCCTGAATGGATTCAAAACCTGGTAATCAGGTCTGTTGACCCGCCTTCCATAATTGATATTCAGCGTATTGCCCATTGAAACATTATAGCTAAGGCCAACAGATGGAAAAAGCTGGAAATAGAAAAGGTCCACAGGATCTTCCTGTTGGGACGGATCAAAAGCCGTGAGTACGCCCAATGCGTCTGTCAATTCACCTCTTATACCCGCAGATAAACTGATTTTTTTACTCAGCGTTCGGTTGTAATTGACATAACCGGCGTAGACGGATTCATCATAGTTGAATTCATTGGATCGGTTTTGGACCAACACTCTGTCCCCTTCATTCAACTCATAAAATTTGAACACATTGTCAGAATTCACACGGGATATTTTGGTTCCGGCTCCCAGTTTTCCGCCAAGGGCATCCTGTTCGAAATCCAGTTTAAAGGTATATATATCAATGCTCACCGGTGTTTCATACTCGGAAAAATAACCGGATAAAATGACAGTTTCTGTGGGATCAAAGTATTCATTTGGCTGATAGGATAAACCCTCGTTGTCATAGCGACCGTAATCCAAATCGATGTTCAATGTACTTGATTTTTTACCCTTATATGCATAATTGATGTTAAAAACATGATCATCATTGCTACGGTCATTTTCATTGTTGGCAATCAGTATGCTGTCAATAATGTTTTTTTCAGTCAATGGTGAGATCTCAACCCTGTTAAAAGTTTTACCGCTGGAATTCCTGATATTACCTGAATAAAGAAATCCAATTGTACTGTTTTTACTGATATAATAATCCAAGCCCAGTTTCCCGTTGATCCCGTTCCTTTCGTTTAAAAATCGGTTGCTTTCATTCATATACAGGCCATTCTGCTCGTTTTGGAACAGCATATTGGAATAGCCTTTATTGATATTGAAGCCGCCTGAACCGAAAAAATTGAATTTTTCTGATCTGTTGTTTAAACCTGCATTGATACTATACCGGCCATATTCGCCCTGGCTGTAGGCGCCAGACAGATTTCCGTTGGTTCCATAATTCTTATTCCTTCTCAGGCGAATGTCGATAATCCCTGCATTGCCCTGAGCCTCATACCTCGCTCCCGGATTCGAAATGATATCTATTTTGTCGATTTGTTCAGAACTAATGCTCTCAAGATAATTCGTCAGGTCGTCTCCTGTTAATGGTAGTTTTTTACCGTCAACATAAACCAACACGCCAGTTCTGCCCAGCACAGACACATTATTATTATTGTCAACCAAAATTCCAGGCGCTTTTCTCAATAATCCGAATGCGTTGTCACCGGCACTGTTGATGGTACCTTCCACATTGAATACGGTTCTGTCCGGTTTCACCTCTACCAGCGCTCTTTTGGCAGTGATCACGGTGGTTTCCAGTTGGACACCACTCTGTTTCATGGTGATCAAACCCATATCGATATCCCTGTTTTCCAAACTAAGGTCCAGCATTTTGTCTTCCAAACCAAGAAAGCTGATCTGTAGTTTATAATTCCCGGGTTCCACATTTCCTACAGAAAAGTTGCCATCCAGATCCGAAGCTTCAGCCCGCACCATTTTGGGTGGAACAGCATTGTCATACAAAACTACATTGGCAAAAGGAACTGATGCTTTCTTGTCATCTTCAATCTTGCCTTTTATTGTAAAACTCTGCGCTGTCAGGGCCGTTGGCAATATAAAAAACAGCATCCATATCAACGGATTGTTGATGGAATATTTTATAAACAAAGTGGCAGAGCCTTTTTTCTTATAACTAAATTTACTTATTCTAAAATTTATAATACTGATATTCAGATCATTATATTTGTAAGTTGAAAATTTCTTTACCATATTTTTTAAATTCATTGATATTTATATCGCAACATATTTGAAGTGAAGTACAGTTTTTACGTTTCTTTACGAACAAATAAAACAGTCAGCAGAAACCATATTCTTCAAAGCTTTGAGTGAAACACACTCCTGTTAGAATTGTTTATCCCGGATGAAAGAGAATCGACAAAGTGTCGTTTTTAACCGTTTAATGCCAAATTATTGTCTGTGGATTGATATGCCATTTGAAATACAGATGTTTGAACATTTCATCCACGGCAGCCCTTTTGACTTTCATGGTCGGGGTAACCAATCCGGATTGTTCCGTCCATGGATCTTTTGTTATTACTATAGTAGAGATTTTTTCATGTCTTGGCAAATGTTGGTTGACTTTAGCAAGCGTATTCATCAATGCATGCTCGATATCCTTTGGTTTTTTGTCTTTTGCTGTTTCAGACAAACTAACCAATGCCAAAGGTTGGGGAGAAGTGAGTCCACAAACGCAAACAAAAGCTACATATTCGTTTTTTTCAAGATCTGCCTCCATTTTATTTGGGACGATGTATTCACCCTTGTTGGTTTTAAATGCGTCGTTGATCCTTCCGGTTACTTTCAGAAAACCTTTCTGATCAAATTCACCGCGATCGCCACTGTACATCCATCCGTCCCGCAGCACTTTTGCGGTCAGCTCCGGTTCATTGTAATATCCCTGCATGACAAACGGTGCTTTCAACAGGATTTCTCCTGTTTCAGGATCAATTTTAACCTCACAATCAGGAAATGGTTTACCAACAGAATCATAGGGTGTAGCAGGATCCACACCATATGAAATGCCTCCGCACACTTCCGTCATACCGTAGGCTTCCACCAAATGAATACCGAGTTTTTTATAAAATCTTTTAAGGTATGCCGGTGTCATGGCAGCGCCTGTTGCTGCGGTTTTGACCTGCAACAATCCTAATCCTTTCCTGATCTTATTCCGAAGGAAAGCACCTAAAAACGGTACATGTATTAACAAATAAAGTGTTTTGACAGGTAAAATATTCGAAACACCTTCATAAAACTTGGTCCATATCCTGGGTACTGCAAAAAAAGTGGAGGGCTGGGTTTCCTGTAGATTTAACATAAAACTTTGGATGGATTCACCAAACGACATCGTTCCTCCCGTAGCCAGGCAGTTGATTTCGGTTCCGATCCTTTCTCCCACATGATTTAGCGGCAGGAATGAAAAATATTTCTGGTGTTTTACCCTGTAAATACCTACATAATCCGTCAGTTGTTCAATCCGGATGACCAACGCCGGGTTGCGGTAGGTATGCATGACTCCTTTGGGTGTTCCGGTTGTACCGGAACTGTACATGATCGTCCAGAGATCATCCAATTCCGGAACCGCAGGATCGCTTACCGGATCATGCTGAGCGATCAGTTCATCCCATTCCATTCCCCGGGTGATAATGGCATTGCCCTTATAATGAGGTGTTTTGATGATCTGAATTTCTGCCGGAACAGGGTGTGTCTCTTCTGACCATTTTTCAAGTTTTCCAACAAAGATCAGCTTCATTCCGCTGTTCCTGATGACTTGAAGCAGAGCATCTCCTTCCAGTGTTGCATACATGGGAACAGACACAAAGCCACCCATCATGATTGAAATATCTGCAAGGATCCAATGATAGCAGTTCTTGGACAGTATACCAACTTTATCCCCTGTTTTCAAACCGGTCTGACGCATGGCAGCTACCATTTTCCTGGCGATGATACCTGCATCGCGGTAAGAGATGTTGACCCATTCCTTACCATAGGGTTGTCGGAGGTAAATGGCATCCGGTGTATTTGCTTCCCAATGGTAAAAATTATCTAACGGCGTTTTGAGGTTTGTTTCAAAATCTTTAAGACCCATTTTTAAATATTTCAGCTTTTAATTTTAAAAATATCCTTTGAAAGCAACATTTGAATTTATGTTTCGCATAAAGGTAAATATTTAATCCAATCAATTCCAGTCAGAAAATGGAATTTTGTCGTAAATGACGGTTTGAGACAGAAAAACGAGAGAAATACCGGAAATGATGAACGACTTTGAGAACTGGTATTTTTGATTTAAGAACCCCGGTTCTATTGAATACGGAGTTCGATTTCAGATGTGTTGGGCCCTGAGATTTACATGGATCCGGAAAATAAATGCATTTCAGTATAAAAAACACATTCCCTATCCGGGTATCTGATACATATGAATCGACATAAAAAACTTTCAGGGTAATTTCACACCAACAAACAATGAAAGTTTTGGCTCTATGTCGTTTTGTGTGGATTTTAATTTGATCAATATAAGTCTTTTATTAAGTGATTTTTGACAAACTTCGTGGAGTGTTTTGATTTTTTTAAAAAATTCCACTAAAAACACGAAGCAGACACGAAATACACGAAGTTTTTATTTTTTAAACACAAAATATTTACCTTATTTTTAATTTAATGTATTGACTTCGTGATCTTTGTGCCTTCTTCGTGCAACTTCGTGGCATAACTGTATTTTGTATTCCTCTGAAAATCCGGGGAGATTTGATTAAATTGATTTACCCACACGATCCAACTTAGAACCAAGGTTTTTTATAAAAGATTCCCTATGGCCGAAGAAAAACAAACAAAAAGCTTACATATGAAATATCAGTCTTTCACAAATTTCAATACCTGAATCCGACCCGTTTGTTCAGTTATTTTCAGCAAATAAATTCCCCTTTCCAACTCTTCTGACGAAATTTGAAGAATGGTTTGTTGGTTTTCTATTTTGCCGTGTTTTACCAGCCGGCCATCTATCTGGTATATTGACCAGGCTGAAAAGATGGAAGATTCAGGGAGTATGAGCGAAATTTTTGAATTTGCCGGATTGGGAAACAGGACAATATCCTGTTTAAAACCAGGATTGGCTATGTCAAGCAGGATCGAATCACAGGCTATATCCGGATCTCCAAACTGAATAAATCCGAACTCATCATCTTCATAGCATCTCAAATCGTGAAAAATTTTCCAGCTATCGGAACAGGCATAGGTGTTGAATAACCAGTACCCGTCGATCATGAAAAATTTATCCGTCACTTTAAAATGTATGCCGTCTTCTAACGCAGCCGGATCAGGGTTCAACGGATCGTCATAACCCATCAGCGTACAGGAATACTCTTTAAATTCTTTGTTATGGTAATTTTTCACCGCCATAGAATCTATCCGGCAAAGAAATTTCCCTGCTCTTGCCGCTCCGTCATTTTCAGTTTCGTTTCCAAACCAGTCTTTCCAAAGATCCAACTCAAGCGTGTCACCCGTCATAGCGCCAAAGTCAAACAATAAATGAAATGAATCTACAGAATATTGATAGATTTTTTGTTCCTGTTGTGTGATGATGATATTTTCAGGTTTTGATCCTCCATATTTGTCCACATAGCTTCTGGAGATGATCTTGCACCATTTTTGATCGATCAGGGTATCCTTCGTATAGCTCATTTCTTCATAGCCATAGATCAGACCTCCGGTATATCTGCCATCCACCGTACCATATGTCCATTTGGCTCCTTTGGGACAAAACTCCGGTATACTGTCATAATAACTGGCTTTGATGATCTGAAGCGTGTCAGCTGCCGTGCATCCCGGATAATAACAGCCATTCCCGTCTACCCGCAATACCCACCCATATCCATTATTGGCCCATTCACCATTCACATCATTGTCTATTGATCCTGCCAAAATCAAATCTCCGTTGGAAATTTCTTTTACATCATTAAACCAGCTATCACCTCTAAAATTATCATCAAAATATAATTTTTCCCATAGCAATTCTCCTTCCAGGTTTATCCGGAAGATCCAGCCAATTTCGATGGATGACACATCGGTCCCGTAGTATGAGCCAACGCCCACAATATCTCCATTTTGGGTTTGGATCATTTCAGCAATCCATTTTTTATGCCAAGACGGATAGGTTTCAAATACGTGCTCCCACAGGATGTTTGCGTCCGCATCCATGCGGTACAGCACAGGTGGTTTTTCAAAAGGACGTTGTTCTGTCAAGGTGTCCCGATAATCCCTGTCATGTTTATAAATAAACGTATTGTCGTTCAACACCAGGGTTCCAGGGAAGGTATTCGGGCCACGCACAGGATCAAATTCCCTGAACCAAATTACATTACCTTCCAGATCGGTTTTGTAAAGTGCGCCATATTCGTCAAATCCTTTAGGATTATAAAGAAAACTCATTAATAAACTGGTGTCAGCCAATAAATCAATATCAAGAAAATAGTTGAAATGATTTTTGTGTTCGGGAAAATCCTCAATGTTCTTTAATTCATCATACTGCTTTTCGCTGATCACATGCCCGGAATAATCAAGTTTAAGAAATTTGCCAACAGTAAATTTTTTTGTATTTTCTTTAAATTCTTCCAGATGGATCGTGTAAATAAACTTTTCATCAAAACACATACCTTTGGGATAGATTATATCACCATTTGATGTATAAATTGTTCTGTTTATAAAAACGGGTTCAGCTTTATGATTACTTTTGAAAAGACAGACATCCCTGGTACTTTGTTCAAAATTATATAAGCCTAAATAATAAAATGTGTCATTTCTAAATTCATAATTTCCGGCTCTCTCAGAGAAAATAGAATCAAAGAAATAGATGTTATGTTCCTCTGGCAGTTGACTTAATATATAGTTCTTACCTGTAAGAACCGGGGTTATCTGATCAAGTCCACCACCAAAAATAAAATAACCATCATTTTCCAATGGATGTATATAATTAGCATATTCATTATATTTAAATATGTTTATTACATGCGAAAAATTTCCCTGGCTATGAAGGAAAACAGCTTGAAAGCAGAAAATTACACACCAAAAATACTTTCTCATTTTAATGTTTATGAATGCTGTGGTGCACCGACACCACAGCAAATAATAAATTAAATGTAGTGACTATCTCTGGATCACAACTTTTTCTTGAATGATTACTAAATCCTGATCATTTCTGACCATACAAAAATACATGCCCGGGTTCAAATGAACAGTATTTATGTAGTTTGTTTCATGTCATAAAGCGGTTGTCGGACATTTAATTCACTTAAATAGTGAATAATTATAAAGATTGATCTATGTTTGCAAAAAAAATGATTTCGTGGAAATTGATTTTGAAAAAGACTATTTAAGAGAGTTGTATGAACTTGGAAAAACGAGTAATAAAAAGTTTCGCTTCCAGCCATCAGTAACAAAGCAATTTAAAAACACGATTGATAAATTGCGGAATGCTCAAAGAATTGAGGATTTGTTTCCTTTTAAAAGTTTGAACCATGAAAAATTAGTCGGAGATAAAGAGGGTCTTGAATCTGTAAGAGTTAACCAACAATATAGAATTGAGTTCTATAGCAAGATCAGGGGAGAAGAGCCAGATATAATTACAATTTGTTCAATAATTGAATTGAGTAAACATTACAAATAAACACGCCATGACAACAAAAACTATGATACCATTTGAAGCTACCCATCCGGGTACAGTTATCAGGGATGAAATAAATGCCAGAAATATTTCCCAAAAAGAACTTGCTCATGAATTAGGCGTTTTGCCAACTTTTTTGAACGAGATTCTAAAAGGCAAACGAGCTATTACAGCTGATTTCGCAATTTTATTAGAAAAATCTTTAGGGATTTCAGCCGATTATTGGATGAGATTTCAAAGTCAATTTGAAATTGATAAGGCAAGGCTGAAAGAGAAAAATGTCCGTAGAATTGAACTCATTGAAACATGGAATATTATTAAAGAGTATGTACCGGTAAAACATTTGAAAAAATCAGGATACCTGATTGGCACAGTTAAAGAGGATATTATTAAAATCAAGGATATTTATAAGGTTGATACTATTGAGAATCTTGTCAAGACGGTTGCAGAACACAGAACTCTTTCGTTTTATAGAAAATCAGAAAAACTTGAGATAAATCAAACAAACATGTTAGCGTGGAGTAAAATAGCCGAATTTGAGTCGGGTAAAATTATTGTTCCAACTTTTGATGCATCAAAAGTTGAACAGCTTAAAAAAGACCTGAGTTTTGTGTTTTTTGAAAATTCTAATGTAAAGGCCCGAACAAAAACACTTCTTGAAAATTATGGAATTAAATTGATCTATCTCAATAAGTTTGACAAGACTCCAATAGACGGATTTTCATTTTGGAGTGGGAATAATCCTGCCATTGCATTATCAGTCCGACATAAAAGAATTGATAATTTTGCATTCACTATTATGCACGAAATTGGACATATAGACCTTCATCTGAAAGATAATATGGAACGACGTTTTATTGATATTTCTGGTTCAAAAGATAAAGATACGTTTGAATTACAGGCTGATGAATATGCTCAAAAATCTTTAATTTCAGATTCTCAATGGACTGAATTCGTTAATTTATATAAACCATTTAATGATGATAAGATTCTTGAGTTTGGAGCTAAACATAAAATTAATCCGGCGATAATATCAGGGCGGGCATGCTGGGAGAGGAATAATTATGCAATAAAGTCTATGATTGACAAAACATTGAATTAATAAAAGCACGAAGACGCAACATCGCGTATAATACCTTGGTATTTAATTGTTTAATTCAAAACACTTTTCTATGGATTGGCGTTAGAATCTGCAGTTTGGAACTCGACCCGCAATCCCCTGCGTTTAATGCGAGCAACCAGTTTATAACAGCATACTAAGTTAAAACCTGTAAAGCATGTATTCAAATTTGTTGCATATTTATAGTTGATTTTGCAACCAGAAATACATAATTCCCTTCGTCTGCCATCAAAACAATCCGAAGCCGGTATATTTGCAACAAAAAATACAATGAACGCACACATCATCGCCATAGGGGACGAATTACTGATCGGCCAGGTGATCAATACCAATGCTGCCTGGCTGGGTGAAAAACTGACGGAGATCGGCATACATGTAGATAAAATGCTGGTGATCCCCGATGAGGAAACTGCGATCGTGGACCAACTGGAAAAATCCTGCGCAGAAGCTTCCATCGTGATCGTCAGCGGCGGCCTGGGACCCACCAAAGATGATATCACCAAAACTGGTATCTGCCGTTTTCTGGGTTCATCCATGGTGTTCAATGAGGATGTATATCAATTGATCCTGAATTATCTAAAGCGTCAGGGTCGGGAACCCAATCCTTTGATCCGGGAGCATTGCTATTTTCCTAAGGAGACGGTCTTTCTCAAAAACAATATGGGTACAGCTCCGGGAATGGCATACAGGTACAAGGATGCTTTGATCATTTCTGTGCCAGGAGTTCCCTATGAGATGCGTTTTATCATGGAAAATGAAGGAATTGAACTGATCAAAGCGCTCGATGACGGGCAGATCATTCTGAGCAAAACCATTTTGACCGCCGGTGAATTTGAAGCCCGGCTGGCGCACAGGATACAGGATATCACCGACGCCATGCCAGCACATATTTCCATTGCTTTTTTGCCCAATATCAACCAGGTCAGGCTCAGGTTGACCATTCGGGGTACCGATCAGGTGAGCATGGAAAAAAAATTGAACGAATTCGTCAACCGGATAGAAGAAAGGCTTGGCAATCAGGTCTTTGGTCATGGAAAGGAAAGTTTGTCGGAGGTTGTCGGTAAATTGTTGGTTAAAAACGATTTGACAATGAGTACGGCAGAAAGCTGTACCGGAGGATTTTTGGCCCATAAGATCACTGAAATACCCGGATCGTCAGCATATTATTGCGGAAGCATCATATCCTATTCCAATGAACTGAAAATGAATTTGTTGGATGTAAAAAGGGAAACCCTGGAAAGCGTTGGCGCAGTAAGTGAAGAAACCGTCTGCGAAATGGTTGCCGGACTGCTTGAAAAAACGGGTACGGATATTGCGGTAGCTGTTTCAGGAATTGCCGGACCGGACGGCGGAACGGCAGAAAAGCCGGTTGGTACGATCTGGCTGGCATGTGGAAACCGCGAAAAAACGGTTGCGAAAAAGATCATACTGGCCAAGGATCGTCTAAAAAACATTGAGGGCGCTGCAATGCATGCATTGGATATGCTGAGACATTTTATTTTGTCGGAATACTGATGGGGTTTCTGAATTGACTTTATGCTTCATCATTGGAATTTGAAAGACTGTCAAAAGATGAAGAACAATCAGTTAAAACACTTCTCCAACCGTCATTTCAGGTAATTCGTTATGGTATAGGTTGATAGTCTATTAGCCTTTAGTCTTTTAGCCTATAATGGTTCATCGGATTCAAACCTCTGTTTCAATGGCAAATTCAGGGACTTTTGTCAGTGTACACACTGAAATCCTACAGACAAAAAGACTGATCAGCTAATCAGCTAAATAATTACCATAATTCAGCATATTCTTTTATTTTTGAAAATAATTATTTGAAATACTTCTATGGGAAAAGTAGAATTGATCATGCCCCAGATGGGCGAAGGTGTAATTGAAGCAACGATCCTCAAATGGTTGAAAAAGCCAGGAGACAAGGTGATTTATGACGAAACCCTGGTAGAGATCGCAACCGATAAAGTGGACTCTGAGATCCCTTGTCCGGCTGACGGGACCCTGGTGGAGCTGTTTTTTAATGAGCAGGATGTGGTTGCTGTAGGTAAAGTCATGGCCATCATCGAAACTGATGCTGCAGTTTCGGCTTCATCCATTTCAACCGAAATAGCTATTGCAGATTCTCCAACTGAAATTGTAGGGGTAAATGAACCTTTGCCGGTACATGCACTGATTCCCGACCCGGAGACATCGCCTCAAGACACCCTAAAAATGAGCCAAAAAGGATTCCGGTATTATTCTCCTTTGGTCCTGAGCATTGCAAGAGCAGAAAAAATCTCTACTTCTGAACTGGAAAAAATTCAGGGCAGCGGCCAAAATAACCGGGTTACCAAAATTGATCTTTTGCAATATCTTGAAAACAGAACAACCCAATCAATCAACCCGAAATCTGTGGAAACCCCGGTTGTAACCACATCAGCACCAGCCGTTTCTCTGTCCGGAGATGTAGAGATCATTGAAATGGACCGGATGCGGAAACTCATCGCTGATTACATGGTTGAATCCAAAAAAACTGCTCCACATGTCACTTCCATCGTAGAAGTGGATGTGACCAATATCGTGAACTGGAGGAAGAAAAACAAGGATGCCTTCTTCGCAAAATACAGGCAAAACCTGACTTTTACCCCTATTTTTATCCAGGCGATCGTTCAGGCAATCAAGGATTTTCCTATGATCAATGTCTCTGTGGAAGGTAGCAGTATCCTTGTCAAAAAACAGATCAATATCGGTATGGCAACCGCTCTTCCTTCTGGAAACCTGATCGTGCCGGTAATTAAAAATGCAGATTTTCTGAGTCTCGCAGGTCTGACCACTGCTGTCAATGATCTCGCAGAAAGAGCGCGTAAAAATCAACTCAAACCTGACGAAATCAAGGGCGGAACCTATACATTGACCAATCTGGGAAGTTTTGGCAACCTGATCGGCACCCCGATCATCAATCAGCCAGAGGTAGCGATCATGGCGACCGGCGCTATAAAGAAAAAACCGGTAGTATTGGAAACTGCTCAGGGAGATGTGATCGCGATACGTCAAATGATGTATTTATCCCACGCTTATGATCACAGGGTGGTCGATGGCTATTTAGGTGGTTCTTTCGTCAAAAGAGTGGGTGATTATCTGGAAAATTTTGATGTAAATCAACAGATATAATGAGTGAATTGGATAGATCATATTAAAAAAGTAGTAAATTTTCACCACAAAATGTTTTGGTCTTAAAAGAGAGTGGGGTTTTGTTCTGTTATACCACACAGTTCCAAAAATTGGCAGCATTTCCTCTAAATATAAAATATTAATAGCCAGATGGATATAAAAATAACACAACGATCATTTCCCCGGAGTTTGTTTTTGTTGTTGTCATCTGTCTTGTTGATGACGGTATCGGTTTATGCTCAAACCTATGAAAAAATCGCAGATGTTTATTTCAAAAACAATCAATTCTGCGAGTCCGTCCAGTATTATGACATTCATCTGAGTAATTTTTCGGATAGAAATGCACTTATGAAAAGAGGTAAGGCACATTTTCATTGCGGAGATCTTAAAAAAGCCATTGAAGATTTTGAAAATGCACGGTTGTTGGGATATTCCAAAACAGATCTTCAATATTACCTCGCTAAGTCTCATCATCTCAAAGGAAATTACGAAACAGCCATCGAATTTTATAAAACTTACATGTCACAGATATACAGCAATCACCGTGCACGGAAATTGATAAGCGACGAAATAAAGCGCTGTGTCAGTGGTATAAATCTACAATTCAAGCCTTTGGAAAATGATATCGAAAACCTTGGGGGCGAAATAAATACCGTATTATCCGAAACAAAACTGATAGAAAGTCCGACTATTGAAAACAAATACTATTTTACCAGAAGTAAAACATCCGGCAATATAAAAAGCGCAATTTTACAGTTTACTGCGGATGAACCAGGAATTTCCGGTCCAACCAATCTGAATGAAAACCATGATTATTACAATGAAATCCTTTTAGCTATTTCTGAGGATGCCCAAAAGATCTATTTTGAACGCCAAGATTACAAATCATCCAAATTCGGCTTGTTTATAAATGAATACGATCCTGGAATTCCTCCTTTGGAAAAAGTCAATCCATTTATCAGTCCTGTCAATATTGAAAACGGAGACCGCGACTTTTTTGTGATCAATGACTCGAGTTTCCTGTTTTCAAGTATTTACTATACCGGATATGGTGGATACGATATTTTTCTCACAGGCATCCGCAATGGTAGCTGGTTTAAACCCATTAACCTGGGGCCTGCCGTCAATTCTCCTTTTGACGAGATCAGCCCCTGCGTTTCCCCGGACGCTAAACAGCTCTATTTCAGTTCAAACAGACTCGAATCTGTCGGAGGCTATGATGTCTTTGGTTCTAATTTCAATTCCGGGTTTTTTGACTGGACCATACCGGTGAATTTGGGAATGCCCATGAATTCTCCCGGAGATGAATTGCATTTTTTGCTTTCTGATGATGGCATATCAGGATTTTTGAGTTCCAACAGAAAAACTGATGGTTTTGGTGATTTTGACCTGTACAGATTTTTCTTTATAAAACCATTTTTTGATCCTGTAGAAGTTTATATGGATCCGTCAGAAGATTTGGTTTTTCTGGATACGAGCAAAATTGAAAAAATATCTCTTCCTGTAAAAAAGGTTGAAATACCAACCAATGATCCGCCATTGAATAAAGAAGACAACGATGTGATCGTTGCAGTAGAAATACCGGTAAAAACCGGAGAAAAAAGGGATTCCCTGCGTCAGAATATAATCGGTTTTGAAGAAAAGATCATCGCTTCCAGCGACAAGGAAATTCTGTCCGGCCAAAACAAAACCGATGGCAATATATATTTGAAACCACTATATTATACAGAAGGCGTTGAAGCATCTGAAAACAAAATCAATAGTGAATTGCTGTCAACCATAGCCGAAATCATGAATAAATATCCAGCCTCTACCCTTTTATTGACCGTACATTGCAGTAAAAGCAGTCTGCACGTGATAGATCTTCTCGTGACTTTGAACGCTTCAGATGGGATCATTGAATTTTTGAAAAAACAGGGTATTTCTGTGGAGAGGATCAGGATACTTTCAGTGGGTTCATCTTTGCCCCTGGCCAAACCGGATGTCAGTGACAGGCTCAAATCTGCCTCAAGACGCTTTAACAATCGCATTGACATTCAACTCTTTGATCTTCCCGATGACTCAGGAGTGATCATCGAAAAACCCTTTGTAGTCAACCACCTCAAGGATGAAACCTGGGCCATTTACCAAAGCATCATCCAGGGTCTGAGCTATAAGATCCTGTACAGCATGACCTATGATACCCCTGAAAAGCTCAACTACCTGAGCATGATCGAGGATTGTACCATTGAGAAAAATCCTGCGGACAACAGTTATCGTATTTTTTCGGGTTTATATACAAAATTCGCTCACGCCCGCGAAGCAAAGGAAATTCTTGAAGAAGAAACAGGCATTCACCTGGCGATCATTCCGATGATCAACGGACGGGAAATATCCGACTCCGCCATTGCCGATGCTGCCAAAAAATATCCGGATCTGGAATATTACCTCGCTACGTTGAAAAGGTAACAACCGTTTTTGGACAAAGCAAATATGAGTCTGATGTGAAAAATCCAGCTTCTTTTACTCGCTAAAAATGTACTTTAATTTGTTGGTTTTCAATTGTTTCCCTTCAGTCTTGTGCTGATCGATGACGTCAGTAGTTTGGGGCGAAAAACGATTGAAAAAAAATGGACTTTTCGGAGAGACTCAGTATTATTTTTTTACAGGATTCTTTGCTTTTGGAACGCTTTTCTTTTTGTTTGATTTAGTGTTCAGTTCTTCCAGCGCTTTTCTGGCTTCTTCGTAATCAGGTGCCAGTTTAAGCGCCTGTTCATAATCCATTTTTGCATTGACAAAATCACCCGATACTTCATGTGAAATACCCCGATAGTAATACCCTATGGGATTGGTCAGATCCTTTTTAACAAATAAATTGAAATATTCTTTTGCTTTTACCGCTGAATCCTGCTCCATGAACAACAATCCTGTATTGAGATATGCATCTGTGTACTGAGGATCCAATTCATTGATTTTCCTGTAAATACTGATCGCTTCGGGAATATTTCCGTGGTTTTGGAGATAATAGGCTTTTGCATGCAAAGCTTCGACACTTTCAGGATCCATCAGTACTGCGCTTTCGTAATAGGTCAATGCCTTCGGATCCTTCTCAGATTCATAAATGGTGCCCAACAACAACCACGCATCGATCAGTTGCGGATCAAATTCCACCGCAGTCTGGAAAGAATTTTTTGCCCGTTCTGTATCACCCATCGCCCTGAAATTCATACCCAACATGAAAAAGGCTTCCGGTTCAGTCCGGTCCACCGCCAATACTTCATTGCAAGTGTAGATTGAATTTTCATATTTCTTGAGAATATATTGAAATTCAGCAAGTTTTAGTAAGCTTGGAACTCTTTTGGGATGAAGTGAAACCACTTTTTCCATGGTCTTTAGCGCATAATGAGACTTATAATAGTCCATGTATACATCTGCCAGCAAGTGATAATACTCCGGATTCAATGAATCAATTTTCTGAGCCACGCCCAAATCATCCAACGCTTCATCATAAGCGCCATGCTTAAAAAATAATTCTGCCCTTTGGAAACGTAATTCGGGATTTTTCGGATCTTCACTGATCAGTTCAGTGAGTTCCATCAATGCCGGATCCTCAATTTTGGGTTGATCTTGTTCGCTTTGCTTGCTTTTTGATCCGCATGAAATCAACAAAATGGATACCAACAGTAATATTATTGTTTTGAAAATGCCGTTAAACTGCATGATTGGATAGATTTTAATGCAAAAAAAAGAAAAATTGTCTTTACTGACTAATCATAACCAATTTTTGACAAAGATATTATAAGCGCTTCGTGATTGTTTAGCTTAATAGTCTTTAGGCATTTTAGCTAAGATGTATACCTGGGGTCAGTATTCCAATTTTTACAGCAATTTTTGTATCATTTGCACAATGTACGCTCCTAATTCCTACAGACTATCTGACCAATCAGCTAAACATGCTAAATAATGCAAAGCTTCAATTCAAGCCATATTCTATAAATCGGTCGACATAAGTTCATTTGATTCTTGTTACCAGTATTTGAGAATTGAAGGTGCTTGGTTTGAAGGCTTTATTTTTCAGTACAAGTTTAAAAATAATAAAAAAAGCACCCTATTCAGGATGCTTTTAAAACATTTAAAACGATTATTATTTCTTTTTGAATAAACTTCCGAGAATTTTCATACCCATGTTGAGCAATTGACCTTTTCCGCTGCTTTTTTGACCAGACTGACCCTGAAGGAAAATATCCAGCAAAGAACCCATGGCATTGCCTCCGGATTGTTGTTTTTGAATAGATCCTGTCAACATATCCAAAATGCCTCCAGCATCCAATCCGCCTGTAGATTTTTGTTTTCCGAGCGCTCCCAAAACGATGGGCGCCAGTTTTGCCAGCAGATTTCCGGCAGATTGACTGTCCAAACCTGCTTTTTTACCCAACATATCTATTGTAGATTTCTGTTTATTCCCAAGTAAGTGACCCAATATGCCTTCCCCATTGGTTGTTTTTGCCGGTAAATTGGAAGAGCCGGATAAATATCCCATCACATCGTCCAGAATACTACCGTCATGATCTCTGTCCAATGCGCTTGCAAATGAACCTGCTGCATTTGAATCACCTCCTTTTTTCTGAATCGCATTCAACAAAATGCCAATCGCACCTTCGGTTGCATCACTTGTTTTTTTCTTGTCACTGATCCCAACCTGCTGCCCCAGCTGACCCAACACATCCTCCGATAAACTCCCTTTAATAATATCAATTAAATCTGCCATTTCTTTATTGTTTTTTAATGAATGATAATAGTTTAAGACAAAAGTATAATAAAAAACCGAAGTTTTATGTTCTGTAAAAGCCCGGCATGGGGAAATTATTTTGGCATTATATTTGATTGTTATATGTATTATGTTAATTTATAACCAATTAATTATATCATGCGATTGATATACCTTTTGTTTTTCACAATGATCGTTTCCGGGGTTTTTGCCCAGAATAAGCTGGTCAGCGATTATATCAGCACTTATGGGGAAATTGCCACCACCGAGATGTTGCGTACGGGTATACCGGCCAGCATCAAACTGGCACAGGGCATGCTGGAATCGAGTTATGGGCAAAGCGAACTCGCGTCCGGCAGCAACAACCATTTTGGCATCAAATGCCATAACACCTGGACAGGAGAACGATATTACAAATATGATGATGAATTCTGCGAAGAAGGCAAAAGAAAAGAGAGTTGCTTCAGGGTATATTCACAGCCGCAGGAATCATTTTATGACCATTCTGAAATCTTGAAAGCTAAAAGATACGCTTTCCTCTTTGAATACGACTCCAAAGACTATGTGAGTTGGGCTAACGGATTGCTTAAAGCCGGTTATGCAACTGATCCTCAATATGCAAATAAGCTCATCGACATGATCGAAAAGCATGAGTTGTACAGATTTGATGAAAGCAACGCAAACTATCAGGATCTGATTGCAGAACTTCCGGTTAAGGAAAAATCCGATAATAAACCGAAAGAAGCGATGATGGCTGAAAGTCAGACTGCAAAAATTGAGTCCGATGATCATTCCATTTTCGATGTTTTCAGAAAAAAGAGAAATACTGGCAAAAAATCCGGCAATAAGGATAGAGAGAAGGAAAAAGAGGCTTTGGCTTTTGTTGACAGCGCACGAAGAAATAAAAACAAGGTAGCACAAAATGATGCATTCAATGATGATTCCGAGTATTTATTTGATGAGCCTTTGACGCCAAAATCCAAATAATACGAATACATTTTTTTTACTGTTGTCCAATGATTTTATATTTATAGCCAAATTGAGTTTATGAAGGTATTTTTTATAAGTTTATTGGTTTTTATCCACCTGGGCTTACATGCGCAGAGTTTTTATTTCGGTCCAAAATTGGGACCAACTGCTGGTTTTCAACGTTGGGAAAATTTCCAGCAATCGCCTATTTTCACCTATCATGGCGCATTTTTTGTTGAATCCTATTCAAAGGAAAATTCCCAAAATGCTTTATATGCACAACTTGGTTGGCACAACAGAGGAAGCGCTTACCGCAATCAACGTCAATTTACCATTGAAGGAGATCTGATCACGATACCGACGAGAAATTTTCAATTCAGCAACCTTGTCCTGGCTGTTGGCGGAAAACGCAAGCAACAGATCACAAAGAAAAGCAATACTTATTACTTCATCGGTCTTCGGGGTGAATACACAGTATTGACCAATCTGCACAAATTTGAGCAGTTCAACCAATACTACAACAGCTTTTTTTATCCGGATGATCTGTTCGTAAAAAAACTGAATTACGGAATCAGCGCAGGTGGCGGAATAGAGTTCAAACACAGCAAATACCTGTGGAGTTTCATTGAAGTGGGAATTCATCCGGACCTGAGCAGACAATATGAACAACCACCTTTAGGCAATGTGGTCAATCCATGGAATCCCGGCAGTATCATGACACTTCAGGAACGCCGCATCAAAAACATTACACTTGAGGTTTCCTTTGGATTGAAATTTTTCAGGGAAGTGATATATCTCAACTACTAAATATCTTCTGATAACTTGAAAAAACAGCCGGTAGAATCAGTTGAAATGAATCCGGATGTTCAAAATATAGCGGCACCAGGATCAGATGTAGATCTTCGGGTTCATAACCGATATCTTCCAGGAGTTTTTCATATTGTACTCCGGATATATCCTTCACTGCCAACCTTATGGATTGATCAATCGTCAATTCAGGAAAATTGGTGTCAGGAAAAGTATTTTTATACAGATCTGTAAACGCAAATAATCCGATATTAAAATGCCCGGTCTTCCTTATCATTGAATCAAAAAGCATCCGGAGATTGAAAACGACCGTTCCGTCTTCATGATCTGTTTCCACAGAATGTAAAAACCTGATCCTTGGACTTGGAAAGGGATGTCCGTAGGCAATGAAATAATCATATTTATCAAAAAAGTATTCTTCCTTGTGAAAAGTTAAGGTAATGCCATTGATACTGAACAGAGTACGGACATCGATTGGCAATTCCTCTTTCTCTTTACGCATCAGACTGAATGATTTATGGTGTATAAAAATGCTCAGTCTGTCGAGATATTTCTGTTTCTGTTTTTCATCCAGTTTATTGTAAAAAAGAGAACTTTGTTCTACCAGCAGCTTCAGCTTTGGATCAAGTTTCGGTGGATGTTTTTTATGCCACCAAAAATTGATTTTTGGAGAATACGTATAAATGATCACGAGAATGATCACCGGAGCAAACAAATACAAGTAATAAGATTCCTTGTCCTCAAAAAACAAAAAATACAGAATGATTCCTGTAACGACCATAAAAGGGAAAGCAATCAAATTAGCCAGCGAGTGTATCCTCATAATAATAATTTTTTATGCATGATTGCGGTAAAAATCAGTAAAAATAATGTGTGAGCACAAAACTACTCAATTATCCTGAATTCTGTCCGCCTGTTAAGCGCCCTTCCCGCTTCAGTGTTATTATCAGCAACAGGTCTGGTTTCTCCAAAACCTTTATATGTCATTCGTTCGGCTACAATGCCCTGACCGATACAATAATCGTAGATCGCCTTTGCCCTGTCCCCGGATAGCATCAGATTGGCTTCAGGCGAACCAATGTAGTCGGTATGTCCTGAAATCTCTATGCGAATATCCGGGTGTTCGCGGAGAAAATGAACCAGATTGTTCAGCTCTAAACCGGACAGGGACATGTCCAATTTTGCAGAACCGAATTCAAAAAATACATTTTTCAAAACGGTACTTTTCTCCGGCTTCAAGCCCGAAATTTCAACTTTTGAAGTGATCGGATCCAGATAAATATCCAGTTGATGAGGCTTGCTTGCGGTATGCTGTGCTGTCAGGCTGAAATTTTCTGAATGAAACAGATATCCTTCCTGCATAACAGTGAGGTTGTAATTTTTACCATTTGGCAGGATGAGCAAAAAATCGCCCTCTTCACCCGTTTGTATTTTTTGAATCAGAATTCCGGAAGCATTATCAAACAAGCTGATCGAAGCGATAACAGGTTTGTGGGAGTTGGCATCAAAAACAAAACCTTTGGCATAGCTGACCGGTTGTGCCCTTACTCGGTCATGTAATTCAAATCCATAAATGTTGAGTTTTTTATCCCCATTTATCTCAAGATCAACCCGGTCAGAGCTGAAAAAAGCGCTTTTACCGTCGGGATTGACGATCAAAGTGCCTTCATCAGCAGATGTATTGACCGGATAACCCAGATTCAATGGTTCAGACCAGCCATTTTCTGATTTTTCTGATAAAAACAAGTCACGTCCGCCCATTCCCAGGTGTCCGGTAGAGCTAAAATAGAGCGTTTTGTTGTCTGAATGTATATAAGGCGCTTCTTCATCACCAGTTGTATTGATCATCGATCCAGCATTTTCTGGTACGGTCCAAAGGTTGTTTTCTCCTTTTCTGCTCAGCCAGATATCTTTCCCTCCAACGGAACCCAGTCTGGTGCTGACAAAATAAAGTGTTTGACCGTCTGCTGAAAGCGAAGGTTGACCATCCCAGGTTGCTGAATTGATCCTTGGTCCCATGCTGACTGCGGGGGTCCATTGGCCGTTTCTGAACCGTGAAAAATACAGATCACAGCTACCATAACTGTCTTTCCTGTCGCAAATGGTAAAAATCAGGGTTTTCCCATCTGCGCTCAGGCAATGAGCTCCTTCATTGGCCGGTGTATTGAGTTCAGTGATCGCTTGAGCCGTTTGCCATACACCATCAATCCTATTACTGACAAACAGGTCCTCCTGTCCGTTGACCCTTCGGGTAAAAACCAGCAAATTGCCCGTGATATCGGTTGAAGCCCAGTATTCACTGGCAGAAGAATTGATCTGTTCACCGGGATCTACAGGCATAAATGGCACCGGGTTTTCCAACTTGTCCACGATGAACTCAAGCCTCTCTATTTTGGATTCGGCTTTATTCAATTTTGTCACATTGAGTTTTTCCATCCGGTAATAAATCCGGAATTGGGCGATGGCATTCCGGTATTGTTCCAGATTTTCAAACACCAGGCCAAGGGAAAAGTACATCTCGGTATTTGCAAAAGAATCGATTTTAACGGCTAGTTCCAGCATATTTTGACAGGTTATCCAATCTTCTTCCAGGTAATAGATCCCGGCCAGCCCCAGGCAACTGTTGATATGTTCCGGGTATTTTTTGAGAATTTGCCGGTAAGCATTTTTTGCTTTGGTGTACTGTCCGGACTGGTGGAGTTTTTGAGCTTTTACATACAGATCATTTGCCGGTGTATCAACGGTAATCGGTGGTTTTTGAGCTTCCGGGAAGTTAATACCCAAGCAAAAAAAGAATATAATCAAAGTATATTTCTTCATAATTATGGATTCAACGCAAAATCCGGTAAAAAGTTGTAAGACAAAACTAACTGAAATGAAGAACAATCGCCAGAACTACCTTACATGTTGACCACTTTATGGAAGCTTCTTCTACATTTTTACACAATTCAAATTAATTCCAACAAAACAAACCATGCCCTTCCTTCAATCCCTGTTCAAAAACCAACTAGGTCAAAAAACTGCTAATATTCATGTTGAACAGTGGTAAATAAATGCAGAATATATGGCAATTTTTTGGTTCGACAAAATTTAGAATGTAAATTTACGCTTGAAAATTTACCCGATATGACTGGATTCACCAAATTCATTAATTTGTTCGATTTTTGGCATGTTCAAATACAGCCATTTTTTCCAAATGGTAATGATTTATTGGTAGTCATATCCACTAATAACCAATTAAAAAATATATTCAGGGTTGTTCCTAAGTTCGCTTACGGGATACCCTTTTTAATACGGGGTGTCGAACGCAAAATCCATGATCGTAAGGATCAGATCGCCGTTCAGCGGCAGTTTTTAATAAGTATCGCCTGACCATAAAGCCTTTGTTTAACCCGATGTTTTTTAAACCATAGCTTTATGAAGATCCATTCACAAGGAAAAAGTCCGGTTTGTCGGCTTTCACCCTTTATCGATACTGGCGGGGGAATCATTCCGAAATCACCCGCCTTCAATGATGGAAGTAGGAGTAATG
>DDTL01000136.1 GCA_002344345.1 Saprospiraceae bacterium UBA2365 | reverse complement strand
CGCCATCCCGCACACCAGCGACTTGTTATGAAGGACTCTTCATTACTCCTTATAAGGAACCCTTCAATGCCCGGGATTCCGGGTCAAGCCCGGAATGACACTATAGTGTTTAGTCGCTTAGGAGCCAAAACTAACTAACATGTTGTTCGTTTTTGATGTTAGTTATTCTATTTTTTCTGTTAAAATTCCTGCAAAGCGACTTTTTTTGGGGTAAGCCCTCAAAAACGTAGTGTCTTGAAAATTGAATTCGTGCATTTTTTGGATCAACTTTTAAGAAAGTTGATGAAAAATTAATGCTCTCAGAATATTTACCCCGTAGGATATATATCCAACGGGGTGAACCCCGTTGGATGTGTATCCAACGAGGTTCTTCTATCAAATTCCTCATTGGTTCTGGCTCGTCCAGGTTAGGAGGTGGTTAGCCAATTAGTCTGTTAGCCTGGTAGTCTCTTTGAATTGAGCGTGTACTTTGAGCAAAAGACACGAAATTTGTCCTGGAATCAGAGGTTTTAACCTTTTGTATAAATCATTAGCTAATAATGCGAATCAAGGGTTAAAGTTAATTCTGCAGATAAGCAGGATTTTCTCACTTTTTTGCCTCGATCCTAAAGGATGAAAGCGAGAAAATCCTTTATCTTCCTTTAGGATTGAGGCCAAATAAAGGATTTNNAGACTAAAAGACTATTGAGCTAAAAAACTATAATTTTTTTATAGATCTTTTGCCCATTGTTTAGATCTTTTAGTTCAAGGATATATGTTCCAATATTAATTGACCCAATACTTAAAAAATTTTCGTTTTTCCCTGAAAGCAACATCCTTCCTTGCATATCAATTAGCCTGTATTCAAAGTTGAGTCTGCCCGGTAAGTTCAATTTGTTATTTTTCAATCGTTTTTGCCCAACCTGCTTACGTCATAGATCAGCAAAAGACTATAGGGAAACGATTGAAAACCAACAAATTTATAGTCCCTTTTTACAGGTATTCAGGGGGCAAAGACTTTTCGGAGCCGACTCAATTTTCAAATTTTCAAATGCTCATCCCTGCTTCCTTATCTCCTCCAGATACTCCCTCACAGAACTATAGGAAACTACCTTGTCTTCAAAGTATTTTTCAACCTGTTGTTGCTCGGCCTCCGTGGCGCCAAACTGCGTCAGGATATTGCTGAGGTGAAGTTTCATGTGACCTTTCTGAATGCCTGTGGTTACCAGCGATCTGACCGCAGCGAAATTCTGCGCCAGACCGACTGCTCCGATGATCTTCATCAGGTCTTCAGCGCCCGGATTGCCCAGCATTTCCAATGATCTTCTGGCTATGGGATGGGCGCTGGTCAGACCGCCAACCGTACCAACCGCCAAAGGCAGATCGATCCAGAATTTGAATGTTCCATCCTCCACAGAACAGTAACTCAAACTTGAATATTGGCCGGATCTGGCAGCATAGGTATGTCCGCAGGCTTCAATGGCCCTGAAATCATTTCCGGTGGCCAAAACCACGGCATCCACACCGTTGTAAATGCCTTTGTTGTGGGTCGTTGCCCTGTGAGGATCCACATGGGCTATCTGAAGAGCAGTATAGAATTTTTCAGCAAATTCCTTCGGATTGGGTATGGTTTTCTCATCGTACAATTCAGGTATCGGACAACTCACTGTTACCCGGACGATATTTTCAGGGGTGTAATTGGATAAAATGGACATGATGATGCGCACATCCTTTTCCTGACCCTGGAATTGATCATTGCTGATAAAAAATGAAGTCAGTGTTGAGGCAAAGTTTTCCAAAACAGAATTGATAAAATTGGCTCCCATCGAATCACAGGTATGAAAACCTGCCTTGAGCTGGTAATAATCCGGGATTTTATCACTGAGATCGATCAGTTCTATATCTGCAATGCCACCGCCGCGATCTTCCATGTTTTTAGTGATGGGTTTGGCATTGAGCATAAGTTGTTCCCTGAGCAGATCAAAGTGGCTTCTGAGTTTTTCGAACGCTCCTTTCCAGACAAAATGAACCTGACCGATTTTTTTCATGCCGAGGATCTCTGCCCTGAAGCCACCCCGTGTGAACCAGAATTTTGCAGCCGCAGAGGCTGCAGCTACCACAGAACTTTCCTCTATGACCATGGGTACGAGGTAAACTTTATCATTGATCATGAAATTGGGTGCCACACCCAGAGGTAATGGAAAATTGCTGATCGTGTTTTCACTGAATCCGTCCAGGACTTTCTGCTGATCCTCTTTAGGATGCCAGAAACTTACCAATTCGTTGAAAACAGTTTCCGGATCCTTGTAAAAATTCTCTACAATCCACCTGATCTTACCCCTTTTGGATAATTTTGAAAATCCGGCTATCGTTTTTTGTTCGCTCATCTTACCTTTAAAAATGCATTGGCCAATTTCAATCCTTCAATATGTTTATCCACATGCTGTTCGAGATGCTCGTAATGTTGCATGGCATATTTTAAAAATCCGGATGCCATTCCATAAACCGCATTGGACCGGATCTTACTGATCGCATAATAACCGTCCAGGAAATCTGAAATCCCGCCGGAGATAATGAATTGATCACAAAGGATTTCGCTGTCGATTTCTTCTTTCAGCATATTCACCCAATGGATCATTTCTTCCCCTGTATGACCGACAGGTGACAGGCATCTGAATAAAGCCCGGGGCATTTCTGAAGTCCTCGACAGTTCCAGTGCGGCAAAATTTGTTCCGCCAAAGGCTGCAAACTCGATCGCCTGAAGCGGAAGTCTCATCAAAGCCCGCATTGATCCGGGGCCAAAACCCTGGCCGACTTCTTTCACAATAATGTTTATCTCAAGTTGATCCAGTACTTTTCGGATCGTATCAACCGGCTTATTTTGAATAAAATCTCCTTCTGGCTGGATAAATTCCTGCATCGGATTTACATGGATGATCAATCCGTCAGCGCTCAGTTTTTTATTCAGTTCTGCAATTTTTTGCAGTTGTTTGTTTTGTTCAAGGATCTCCACTTGTGCGATACCGAGATTGGTGTATAATGGCTGATCACCCATCCATTTTTTCACGTCAAAATCATCCAGGTATTCATCAGAATCCAGCAATGAACGACAGGAACCAAGGCCCATTCCCAAACCGAATTTGCCTGCCACCTTAGCCAGGTTTTGATTGATGATCCTTGCTTTTTCGGTTCCACCTGTCATGCTCGAGATCCAGATAGGAAAATTGAAAGTTTTGCCAAGGAATTGTCGCGCCATTTTGGTTTCATGGGACGGATGAGCAGCTATCATGGGTTCATAATAAAATCTGCTGTCATTTTCCCTGGCTGCCGTCCGCGAATTGATGGCCAGATCAATGTGATCTGCTTTTCTCGCAGCAGCATTCGGGTCGTTGTGAATATTGATCGTATTGCTCATTTTTCCTGAATCAATTGACTAAGGTACAAATATTTTCTGCTCCTGAAGGCTATACAACTGAACTATTGATATGTAAAATTCTTAATTATTTGCTTTTAATTTATTTCAGTCTGATTAGTTGACTGATTATCAATGATCAATTGTGTCGAATGAGTTTGAATAAATCAGAGGCAAATTGTTGTAAGATTTTATTTTTTCGTTCGTTTTTGTTAAATTTTTCCAATGCTTCAAACCAGTCTGTCCAGGCCTTCCCTGATCACAGAAGTTGCCTGCTGAATTTCTTCGTGGCTGATGATCAATGGAGGTGCGATTCGGATTGAACATTCATCATAAAGAAACCAGTCTGTGAGCACACCGTTTTCATAGGCATGGCGGAATACTTTCTGAACATTTTCTGCATGTCCCAAATCCAGGGCCAACAACAATCCTTTGGACCTGATCTCTCTGACTTGCGGATGGTTTAGCGCATCGATGAACATTTTTCCCTTTTCAACGGCCTTTTCAGCCAGTTGCTGGCTCAAAATAAATTCAAGTGATGCCACTGCCGCTGCAGCAGAAACAGGATGTCCTCCAAAACTGGTAATGTGTCCCAAAACAGGATCATCGCTCAATACTTTCATGACATTGCCTGCAGCGGCAAATGCTCCGATCGGCATGCCTCCACCTAAAGCTTTAGCCATCAAGACTATATCAGGTTTGATCCCGTAATGCCCGAAAGCAAACATTTTACCCGTTCGGCCAAAACCGGTTTGAATTTCATCCAAAACGAGCAAAGTTCCGGTTTGATCGCAGCGATTTCTGAGTGCATCCATGAATTCCGCAGTAGCTACCTTAATCCCGGCTTCGCCCTGCACCGGTTCAACGAACACTGCTGCGGTCCGTTTCGTAATTTGGTTCAGGCTGTCTGTATCGTTGAAACCGATGAATTTTATTCCGGGTAAAAACGGACGATAAGCAGAGGAAAAGTATTCATGACTCATCAGACTCTGGGCGCCATGGGTATTTCCGTGATAGGCATTTCTGCATGCGATGATCTCATATCGGTGGGTGTACCTTTTGGCCAGTTTGATGGTGCCTTCTACCGCTTCAGCGCCGGAACTCACAAAATAGACACTTTGCAGGTTATCCGGCAAAATTTCTGTGAGCATTTCTGCCAGTTTTACCTGCGGTGATTGAATATGTTCACCAAAAACCATCGTATGCATGTATTTAGCTGCCTGCTCCTGAACTGCCTTGACTACGGCCGGATTGCTGTGTCCGATTGAACTGACACTGATCCCGGAGATCAGGTCGATATATGATCTGCCTTGATGGTCAAAGATATATACACCTTCTGCCCGCTCCACTTCAAGGCCCAAAGGAGAAAGACTCGTTTGCCCGACATGATGAAAAAAAGATTTTCTGAGATTTGACATGCTTCTATGTTCTATGAATATTTGTCCAAAGATAAGAAGAAACAAATATAACAGTCAGACTTGAAATCATGTTGATCAATTCTTTTTTGAGGTACTTTGTCAATACTAATGCGAATCAAGGGTTAAAGTTAATTCTGCAGATAAGCAGGATTTTCTCACTTTTTTGCCTCGATCCTAAAGGATGAAAGCGAGAAAATCCTTTATCTTCCTTTAGGATTGAGGCCAAATAAAGGATTTTCGGAGCTTTTTTTCAACCCTTGATTCGCATTACTAAGTTTTCATATCAGAAATTCCGGAAAATGACAATTTATTCTAAACGTCCCAATGCTTCTATGTCTCTATGTGTTAATAATGCGAATCAAGGATTGAACCTACTTCCTGGTTTTTGTTTAATTAAATACTGATCCACCAGGTACACGCTTTACTCAATGCCTGAAAAAGGCTTGTTTTTAATCAATTCTTATCGGGTAAAATTGTCCGAAGGACATAAACCTTAAAAGCCCCGGGTGAAGCCCGGGTTTAGGATGTTTTCGTGTTTACAACCCCGAAGTGGGTTGAATGATTTCGATAAACATTTTCAACCCTTGATTCGCATTAATAAGATATATTTAACACATAGGTACATAGGTACATAGAATTTTAAGTAAAATGTTATAGCATAAAAAATAAATAATAAATATAATTCTTTAAAAACCATATTTTTCTTTTTTCCCTGGCTATCCTATTTTTTTATACATTACTTTTGTTAAAAATAATTCAGTTTTGGCTAAAGAAAAAACCATATACGTTTGCACCAATTGTGGAAATACCTCCGTGAAATGGGAAGGCAAATGCAACGCCTGCCAGGAATGGAATACCATGGTAGAGCAAAAACAGGCTGTACAAACCCAACAGGAGATCAAATCGGCATCCTGGAATACTACCACAGACTCATTCAGTCCCTTTCAACCGGTGCGGTTGGATGAAATAACAATCGGACAGGTTTTTCGTACCATCACCCCGGATGGAGAACTCAACAGGACGCTGGGAGGCGGGATCGTTCCGGGATCTCTTATCCTCATGGGTGGAGCACCGGGCATTGGCAAATCAACGCTTTTGTTACAAACGGCTATGCAGCTCAATCAGAAAGTCCTGTATGTATCCGGTGAGGAAAGTGAAGAACAGATCAAAATGCGGGCTGATCGTCTGGGACAACAGCAATCAGGAGTTTTTTTCCTTGCAGAAACCAATATCATCCAGATACTCAGGACTGCCATGGAAATGCAACCCGGCCTGGTGATCATTGATTCTATTCAGGTGATGTCTTCGCCCTATGTGGACAGCACGCCGGGCACGATCACTCAGGTTCGGGAATGCACCGGTGAGATCATGCGTTTTTCAAAACAAAGCAATATTCCTGTTTTTATCATCGGCCATATCACGAAGGAAGGCATGCTTGCGGGACCAAAATTGCTCGAACACATGGTAGATGTGGTCATACAATTCGAAGGCGACCGGAATTACAACTACCGGATACTCAGAACAATTAAAAACAGGTTTGGATCAACCGATGAACTGGGCATTTATGAAATGAATGAAAAAGGGCTCAAACCGGTGAATAACCCATCCGAATTGCTGATCTCACAAAGCCCGGAAAAATTTTCTGGTAGTACAGTAGCAGCTACCCTGGAAGGACAAAGGCCGATGCTGATCGAAACACAATCCCTGGTCAGTCAGGCGGTTTATGGAACACCTCAAAGATCAGCAACGGGTTATGACCTGCGAAGACTGAATATGTTGCTGGCTGTTTTGGAAAAACGAATCGGTTTATATTTTGGTCAGAAAGATGTTTTCCTGAATATTGCCGGCGGGCTCAAAATCACCGATCCGGCCATCGATCTGTCCATTGCGGTTTCCCTGATTTCTTCCCTGCAGAATCAAACCATGGACAAGCGTATTTGTTTTGCAGGAGAAATTGGTCTTACAGGAGAAGTCAGGGCAGTGAAAAGTATCGAACAACGGATCAGAGAAGCCGACAGGCTCGGTTTTTCGAAAATTTTTGTTTCAAAATTCAGCATACAGGGAATACCTGTCAAAAAGTTTAAAACGGAGGTCATCGGATTGGGAAAAATCGGTGATTTGTTTGAGTTTTTGTTTACAGAAATGGTATAATTTCCATTAACCTCTGCCATGAACAGAACTTTTTTTACTTTCGCATTCTGTCAAAATATAATTTCTTTTTTTAACAAGAAAGTATCGTGTTTCGTTTAAAATCCATCATTTTATTCAGTATTTTCCACAAAATCATCAGCACCAATACCTTTTCAAGTTGGATAGGCAGGCTGGCAGGCAGTCGTGGAATTCCAAACTGGCTGCTCGCAAAAGTGATCAGGAATTACATCCGTTTTTACAGGATAGATATGACTGATTTTGATATAGATTTAGAAACAATAAAAACGTTCAACGAGTTTTTTACCCGACCCCTGAAAAAAGATGCAAGGGTTTGGGGACAAGGTGTGTGCTCACCTGTCGATGGCCGGTTATTGTGTTTTGGAGCCGTTGAGAAGGGTAAATTGTACCAGATCAAGGGAATTTCGTATGCTCAGGATATTCTGCTCGGACAACCGGGATTGACACATGGCAGTTATGCCACCATTTACCTGGCTCCGGGAGATTATCACAGGGTTCATGCGCCATTTGATATGCGCATTGAGGAGATCACACACATTCCGGGCGAACTGCTATCCGTCAGTCTGATGAATGTAAGGCATATTCCTGCGTTATACAACAAATTGGAAAGGGTGGTTTTATCAGGTAAAAATGAATTTGGTGTTTTTCATTTTGTGTTCGTAGGTGCCTTCAATGTTGGCAGCATCAAGCTGTCATTTATGGAAGAATTTGTCAGTAACCATAAAAATATCAGAGAGATACGGTATATACCAACAACTGTAGAGATTTCAAAGGGTGCAGAACTCGGATGGTTCGAATTAGGGTCTACGGTGGTGATGATGACTGAAAGCAAGCTCTTTGAATCAGGTCTTGAACATTTGTTGTTCCAAAAAATCAGCTTAGGCCAAACCCTGGCTCTACAATAGTATTTTTATTTTGAAATGGTTTGAAAGCTCACAAGCCGCCAGATTGACAATAAGAATTTCAGGATGAAGTTTTTAAAAAACCTGAATTGGCCGAAAATGGTGCCGTAAATGATGAGCAAAGCTTTGTATAGTGGTATCAATAAAAGCAACAGGATCAGTGTTCTCTGCCAAACCGGAGTGTTTCCGCTCATTCCCATCCATTGAAATATGATCGTTTTAAGATATGCAGCGGTAAATCCGGTCAATGTGAAAACAACCAAAATGATGGCAAGTTGAAAATTACTTTTAATATGCCATTTTGTTTTCAGCTTATGCCAGACTGTTACGAGTCGGGAGGAATGAGGAGATGATTCCATGCTTTATTAAATTATTGTGACTGAAAAATATACGGATCATTGTGATTATTCACTTTATATAATTGAAAATGAACGTAATTGTTTAGCTCAATAGTCTTTTAGTCTTAAGTCTATTAATGCGAATCAAGGGTTGAAAAAAAGCTCCGAAAAT
>DDTL01000067.1:14538-15764 GCA_002344345.1 Saprospiraceae bacterium UBA2365 | reverse complement strand
ATTCCTAAAAAAATCAAGATAAGACCTTGGTTATTTATGCCGCTACAATTAATTGATGTTTTTTTTACCCACTCGATTCAACATAGAGCCAAATTTTCTTACTCCGGATCCATGCCCGGAATGAATTGTTGGGATTTTTTCGTAGGTACATTCTTTCGATATGGATCTGTTTGCTTAAATTTGATCATCGACAATCTGAGAACACTCAAAACAACCTTGATCATTAAAAAAAAATTCAAATACTGCCATGATACAAACCATTGAACAAACAGAAATAATATTGTTTGTCAAAGACCAAAACAAAGCAGCCGGGTTTTACGAAAGAATTCTGGGAATCCAACCGTCTTTGCATGTTCCGGGAATGACAGAATTCAGGCTATCTTCGAATTGCCTTCTGGGTCTGATGCCTCAATCAGGGATTTCGAGGCTGCTTCAGTTGGATTTGACGGCTGAAGAAAATAGCTCAGCATTTCC
The DNA here is from genome assembly GCA_002344345.1 of Saprospiraceae bacterium UBA2365. Taxonomy (GTDB): domain Bacteria; phylum Bacteroidota; class Bacteroidia; order Chitinophagales; family Saprospiraceae; genus UBA2365. Next base: position 15,290 of record DDTL01000067.1, on the reverse strand, counting down.
CAAATGTGAGTTGTATCTGCTGGTGAAGGATGCTGCTGCTGCAATCGATCATGCCATTTCTTGCGGAGCCAGCCTTGTCAGCGCGGTTCAGGCAAGGGATTGGGGTGATTTGGCAGGTTATCTGAAAGATCCTGACGGAAACATCATTGCATTCGCCTCAAAAAACAATTAAATGAGTGATCTGACCAATATAGAATTCAAAGCCAAAGTCCATGACCTTGAATCTTATGAGGAAAAACTGAAAACATTGCACCCTGAATTTATCGGTGTTGACCACCAGATTGACCATTATTTCAACACTAAAAATGCCAGATTAAAACTCCGTGCCGGCTCCATAGAAAATGCATTGATCCATTACGAACGACCAGATACCAATGATGTCAAAAAATCCGAAGTGATCCTATACAAACATGCTCCGGATGATGCTTTAAAAAATATACTCACTGCCCAACTGGGAATAAAAGTCGTTGTTGATAAAATCCGCAAAATATATTTTATCGGCAATGTGAAATTTCATTTTGATCTGGTTCAAGACCTTGGAACATTCATCGAAGTGGAAGCGATCAATTTCGGTAACCGCTTTACGATCGAGCAACTCCAGGCTCAATGTGACCATTATTTCAACTTTCTTGAGCTGGAGAAAAAAGATCTGATAGCAAAATCATATTCAGATCTGATCCTGGAAACAACTGCATAATGCCTATTGGAAAAATTTATTGGTATCTGCGATTAATGCGAATCAAGGGTTGAAA
>DDTL01000067.1:0-14520 GCA_002344345.1 Saprospiraceae bacterium UBA2365 | reverse complement strand
ACCCTTGATTCGCATTATTAATATTTGTATATTTGATTGTACGATCAAACATCAAAAGCTGATAAATTCAGGATCAAAATAAAATTCCGCATTATGCCAAATAAACTATCATTTATACTGGTAATTTTCTTTCTAAATTCTTCTTTCCCCCTGCTATTCAGCCAGACTGACCCTGAAATCAAATGGCAGTTTGACACACATTCCGCTGCTTACGGCAACGCTGCGGCAGGAGATATCGATGGAGACGGTAAGTTGGAAATCGTTTTCGGATGCTATCGAAACGATGGAAATATCTATGCATTGAATGCAGAAGACGGAAGTCTTTTATGGAAATATGATGCAACAGCACCCGGTTCAGATCAGGGTTGCAACGATGTAGCCATACTCATTTTCGACACAGATAAGGATGGTCAACCAGAAGTGATCGTCCCGTCATCCTGCAATGCACGAACCTTTTGTTTCAACGGATCAGATGGAAGTTTAAAATGGGTTACCAATACCCGCGGGAGCGATTCTCCACCGGTGATCGTAGATTTTGGAAATGGGTTGGAGGTCCTTCATGGAGAATTTACTGGATGGGTCAGGTCTATCAATGCTTTGACTGGTTCGACCAACTGGGATTTTCAGGTACAAAACAATTCATGGGTGCAGACAGCGCCCACCATTCTGGATGTTCAAAATGATGGCGAACTGGATTTTGTTGTAGGTACATGGGCATTCAATTCAGCAGACAACCACATTTCAGCATACCGGGGCAAAGATCGTTCGCTATTATGGAAAAAACAGATCGATGACGTGATCTATCATGGTTCAGCCATTGGAGATCTGGACGAAGACGGATTTGATGAAGTTATTTTGGGTTCCTGGAACGACACCTTGTATTGCCTGGATTCAAGAAATGGAATGACAAAATGGACATATTTCCTCGGGCAATATTATACACCTTACGGACCGGCAGTAATTGCAGATATGGACGATGACGGGATTTGTGAGGTGGTCGTCTCCAACTGGTATACGATCTCTGTACTCAACTCCGACGGCTCCCTTAAATGGAAATATAATGACCCTGATTATGGCTATAGTTTCAGAGGAACCGCTGTTGCTGACATCAACAACGATGCTTACCCTGATATCATTTACGGAAATTCAGAAGGGATACTTGCAGCAATCGATGGTTTTACCAGACAAAAAATTTTTGATCTGAACCTTCGTGAATGGTATGGAGACAACAGGTTTGAGATTGATCATGCTCCTTTGATCGCTGATTTTGACGGAGACGGAAAAAAGGATATATTTATTGCAGGTGGATATGGTGTAATTCCGATGGAAAATAATTTCGGGGCTGGATTCATGATCAGTATTGGCCCGGGTAACGGACCCGATTGGCTGATGTTTCAAAATGATGTTTGGCGAAGGAGCAATGTTTGTCATCCCGGAACTCTGGTCGCAGAAACAGACCTTAACCATAACTTATCTGTTTTACCCAATCCTGCTTCCCAAACTGTATTGATCACCCCTTCATCCTTTTTGGAAGTATCAAAAACAACTCTGGAAATTTTTGATTTTACAGGAAGAAAACTTGATCATGAATCTGGTGAATTTGACTTCCGGGAAAATCAAATACTCTGGAAAATAGCCCAAGGCATTCCTAATGGTTTGTACATTTTAAAATTGTCAGGAGAAGGTTTTTCATCTTCGCAAAAACTGGCCATCTTCAGATAAAAACTCACAAAGGATTTTATATTGAACTCTGAAAAATCAAGGCTTTATCCAAAAAATAAATGGTATTAAACGTGTAAATTCTTCTTTTCATTATTAATTTTGGGCAAAGAGAAAAACACGGATCGTGAATATTTTTCACTTCCTTAAAAAACATCCATTATGATCACAAAATCACAGGTTTTGGCGGCTCAGCAGGAATGGGCAGATGGCATCGTAAAAATTGGTTCTTTGAAGCACAATAGTTTGCACTGCGAACATTTTACCAATGAGTTTCTGGATAAATTATATGCATTTGATCTCGGAGAAGTATTATTTAAACCTACCAAATGCCATGTTGAACAATTCAGACCCACAAAAATCAAAGCGTTGTCCTATTTTATTGCACCACAATACTGTGCACTCCCGGAGGACCATGGGTTTGCTTTACAGCCATGGATCAAAGTCGCTTTTATAAACGCCCATATCATTCTGGAATCAAGCCGGGCAATTGCAATGGGCAATTATTATTTTACAGATGAGCATAAGAATCAGGTGAAAGTGGAATATACTTTCGGGTATCGTGAACATCATGGTGCACTGAAAATCGATTTGCACCATTCTTCCCTACCCTATGATCCGTCCAGGTGATTTTTCACCATTTTCTATTCATTTGATTTGAATGGGTAATGTTTGGCACTTTCCAAATATCAGCACCGGTTTAATGGCAGATTTATTAACTATACGATCAACTAAGATCAGACTTAATAATATGTAAAATTTAATAAAATAAGTCAAAAAACAGGACGAATTAGCTGATATTTACGTTGAAAGTATTATTTTCGAAATGCTTTTTATTTTTCAGCATTTTTTAAATTCAAAACCATTTCCTATGAAACCAGCACAATTAATATTTTCAACCCGGGTAAATCCGATTTTTAATGTAAGCCATTATTATAAAACGATCAAACAAGATTTTATGCTTAAATGCTGTTATCTGATCATTCTGCTAATAGGTCAGCAATTATTGACAGGGCAGACAAATGTTTTGAACCTTGAGACGAAACATTCTTCCGACGCAATCAAAGCAACCATGGTTTCAAATGATGACATTTTTGGCATGGCAGTAAAAAAAGCGAGGCTTTTTTCTTTGAATCCGGAGTTCCGGACGCAGAATGGTTTTAAAACTGGCGATATTTTGTCAATAGAACTGTTTGAAATGCCAGGTTACCGTGCAATCATTCAGTCTTCAATAACAGACATCAATGATGTTTTATCGATCGTGGGCAAACTGGAAGGATTTGATTTCGCCTATTGTTATATCACCATTGATGGCGAATATACATCGTTTTCATTGGATATTCCTGAATTAAACCAAAAGTACATCACCAGGCTGCACCCGGAAAGCAGAAAAAATTATCTGCTTCAACTCGACGAAAAACATCTGGATTATATCGAAGGTGGCGCTCCGGTAATTTCAAAGGAATCCACGGGGCCGATTCCCCGAGAGGATACAGAACCGACTCCTGAAAACTCCCGGCAATCTGCAGAGAATCCACAAAAAAAAAGCGATGGTGTACGAAGTGGTGGTCAGGGCTGTCTGGACGAAAATGACCCGGCCGTTCTGGACGTTTTGGTCGTATATACACCAGCTGCCCGCAACTGGGCGATATCCAACAATGGCAACATCAACACTATTATTTCCAATGCAATAACACGGGCGAATCTGGTGACCACCAACAATAACATGTTCATCACTTTCAACCTGGTGCATTCGGCAGAAATCAATTATACCGAAGTAAATTCCAACACGGATCTCGACAACCTTACCAACGGCAATGGGGTTATGAGTACAGTTCACACCCTGAGAAATACGCACGCTGCAGATTTTGTCGTTTTGATGACACTCACCGAAGATACCGGCGGATTGGGATGGCTTCTGACCAATAAATTTGGCGATCCCAACAAAGCTTTTTGCCTGGCCAGGGTACAACAGGCAGGTTGGACCACTACTGTGATCCATGAGATCGGTCACAATATGGGCGCACACCACCACAAAGCACAGCTGACACAACCCGGACCAACCAATTGGCATAACTGGCCCGAGAATACCTGGTCTGCCGGATGGCGATGGGTTGGCAGCAATGGAAACAGGTATTGTGATATCATGACTTATAATAGCGGCGAACACTTTGAAGATGGTTATGATCATACAGAAGTACCTTATTTTTCAGATCCTTTGGTAAAATATTCAAATAAGCCAACGGGAGATCCTGATGATGGTGACAATGCCAGATCTGTGAATTTTGTCAAACATTTCGCCTCCCGTTATCGTGATGCAGGCACCATGCAATATTGTGCTGCGACAGGCAACAATACTTTTTACAACATTTCGAATGTTACTTTTGGATCGATAGACCAGGAAGGTGGCGCACTTTCATACATGGATTTTACTCATTGTGCTACAGATCTGATCCCGGAAGAAGCCGAAGAACTCAGGGTAAAAATCAATAATCCTTATTACTCCAACCAGTTGCTGGTTTGGATAGATTTCAATAACAACAACAAATTTACGGATGCAGGAGAAGCTGTTTATGTATCATCCATTGGAAGCTATGCAGAGTATGTTGCCAATATCATCACACCTCCGGGAACCAGTCCCGGGCTTAAACGGATGAGGATCAGGCTGCACCTGACCAGCGATGGCCCAAATGCCAATTCCTGTGGAGAATCTAACCACGGCACCGTTCATGATTATATGGTAAATATCATAGACACCGGATGCTATGGCGTAGTCATTCAAAAACAACCCGGGGATCAGGCAACCTGCGTCAACAATTCTTCAGGCATTTTGTCATTAGAATACATTGGAAGCCAGCCTGTTGCATTTCAATGGCAATACTTCAACGGTTCAGTTTGGATGAATATTGAGGATGGTGTCCCGTCTGGTGCCAGATATTTCAACCATAATTCCCCGGATTTGGTAATTGACAGCATTTCATCAGAAGGTTCTTACACCTATCGTTGTCTGATCTCCAATTGCGAAGGCGAAAATGAAGTGATCACAGAACCCGCTATATTTCAGGTCAATCCTGCCGGTGACATTCCACTTTCTCCAACTTCAATCACCGGCCCTGAGTCACCGGGATCCGGAAGTCCGTATGTATATTCTGTAAAACCAAAGCCCGGATACACCTTCCAATGGGAATTCCCCGAAGGCTGGTCCGTTTTATCTGGTTCAGAGAGCTACGAGGTAACTGTTGAGGTTGGCACCCAAAGTGGCATCGTTTCCGTCACTCCTCTCAACGCCTGTGGTGCCGGAATACCTTTCGGGATGAATGTTAATGTCATCGATTTTTGTGATGCAGGCGCCCAATCATCTCAATATGAATACATTAAAAATGTTACCTTCAATACAATAAATAACAGCAGCACCCGGTCTACTTATTCTGACTTTTCGCATATTTCTACAAAAGTGGAAATAGGAGAAACCTATCCCTTCAATGTGACCCTGGGAGAGGGATACGCTGCAGATCAGATCGTCATGTGGATAGACTATAACCAAAACGGCAATTTCACGAATCCTGGCGAACGGGTTTATCTTTCACCAAAAAATGATGGACCTTTTACCGGAAATATCAAAATCCCAAGCCATGCAGTGCCCGGATATGCGAGAATGAGGATCAGGCTGCACGATACCAGTCAGAGCCCGAATACGAATTCTTGTGATCATTCTGCCTTTGGTGAAGTTGAGGATTATTCCATACACATTATGGAAGCTTGTGAGCAAGTGGCTATCCTCTCTCAAAGTGATGAAACGGACATGTGTTCCGGGAAAGATACTGTTAGCATGACCGTAGAAGTCAGCGGCAAATCACCTTTTGAATTCAACTGGCAATACCAGAATGGTGACAACTGGCTAAATATTGGAACAAATACACCTTACGGAGCTGTATTCTTGCATCCCGACAGTTCCGCAATCGGTATTTCAGGTCAACTGGAGCAGGGAATTCACCGGTTTCGTTGTCAGGTGACGAATTGCAACGGAGAAAAAGAAACAGTCTCTGAGCCATTTGAACTGACAGTCAGGGATGTTCCTGGCATGGCTGAGAACATAACAGGAGAAACTACGGTTTGTGAAAAATCATTGCAACATTATGATGTCTCCCCTGCCTCGGATGTAAATTATCATTGGCTATTCCCAGCCGGTTGGCAAATTCAGGGAGAATCAAACACTTCGGAAATCTTGGTTTTGACTGGATCAACAGGCGGATTTATAGGTTTTTCAACAGAAAACCTATGCGGCATCAGTGAAGCATATCATGTGGAGATCACAGTCAATCCAAAACCTCCGACTCCTGAGATCGATTTTAATTCTACCACTGAAATTTTAAGTTCGAGTGCAAATGAAGGCAATCAATGGCACGACCAAAACGGACCGATCCTGGGTGCCATAGGTCAGACGCATATTCCGGGTAAAACTGCGGATTATTTCACTATTGTAACTTTGGAGGCGTGTACATCAGATACATCCAATGTGATCCACGTGATCCCATCAGATGTGGATGAAATTTCATCCGATAACATATTGACCTTATTCCCCAACCCTACATCAGGATTTCTGACGCTGAAAACTAATGAATTGGATCTGACGTCCGGCAAGTTTGAAATGTACAATCTATCCGGTCAAAAATTTGAGCTGGTCTTTGGTGAATATGATGAATACTCTGTTGTGCTGGATCTCAAACATTTACCTCCGGGCCAATATACCATTATATACAAAAACAACATCATGGTAAGATCCGGTAAATTTATCAAGCAGTAACATAAAATTGATTTGTATAAAACGGAAAAAAACCGTTTCTTGCAGCGATCATTTGTAAGCAGATTTACATTTTTGTAAATCTGCTTTATTTTGCCTTTGCAGGAAAACTCCGGGAATTTGGTTTTCCTTCAGATATTATTACATAATCCTTCATTTTAAACATCAACAATCAACATGTATCGATTTTTCTTAATACTGCTTTTTGGGGTAATTTCAGTATTCACTTCCAGGACTTTTGCCCAGAACGAAACTTTCACATCAACCCATCTCTGGCAGATGAAGCGCTTAGCAGCCGTTGAAGTTTCCCCTGACGGAAAACAGGCGGTATTCACATTGACCAGCTATAATATTGATGAGGATAAGGGCACAACTGATATTTTCCTGATGGACATCCAAACCGGTGATCAGCGGCAAATCACTTTTACTGGCAAAGAAAGCAATCCGGTCTTCAGCCCTGACGGTAAAAATATCGCATTCATTTCGAGGCGTCATGATGGTCCGGCCCAGATTTATTTGTTGTCTCTGAATGGTGGAGAAGCGCAGAAAATCACAGACCTGCCGGTTGGGGTTTATAGCATCAAATGGTTTCCCGACGGTAAACAAATCGCTTTTGGCGCCAATGTTTTACCGGAATATGAAGGTGATTTTGCCAAACTGAAAACCATGATCGATGAGAAGAAAAAGTTAAAAGTTACGGCTAAAACCACAGAAAATGCCATGTTCAGGTATTGGGACAGATGGTTGACGGACGGATATTATTCGAGATTGTTTGTTGTAGAATTGGCTACTAAAAAAGTGACTGATCTGATGCCTTTGACCAATAATTATTTCAATATGATGGGCGGCGTTTCCTTTGACATTTCTCCGGATGGAAAAAGAATCGCCGTGAGTATGAACAATACTCAACCGCCCTATGAAGAGCTGAATGAAGATGTTTTCCTGCTGCAAACTGATGGTTCAGGAAAAATGATCAATTTGACTGAAGATAACAAAGCCTCCGATACAAACCCTGTTTTCAGCCCTGATGGAAAAAATATTTTGTACGGCAAACAAACCATTTCACATTTTTATGCGGATAAAGTTCAAATGGTAGTTTATGACCTTCAAAGATCTTCTGCCAGGAGCATCACCGAAAAAATTGACCTTTCCTGTGAAGGCTGGCAGTGGTCCGCAGATGGCAAAACCATTTATTTTGGAGCGGAACTGAATGCATGCAATGCGATTTTCTCCATACCATTCACCGGTGGCAAGCACAATACGATTTTTACATCCGGAACCAATAGCAATCTGCTGGTATTAAACCCCAATTCACTGCTTTTTACTCATAATAACCTGAATAAACCTACTGATATTTATGCCATTCAAACTGACGGGAAAACCCTGCGTCAACTGACGGATGTCAATAAGGAATTATTGGCAAAATTAAATTTTGGCAGGGTGGAAAACATCACCTACAAGGGAGCAAATGATGCAGATATACAGATGTTTGCCATCTATCCACCCGATTTTGATCCGTCCAAAAAATATCCTTTGGTTGTGATGATCCACGGCGGCCCACACGGCACTTTCGGTGATAACTGGCATTATCGCTGGAATGCGCACCTTTTTGCTGCTCCGGGATACGTTGTCATCACGCCCAATTTTCACGGGTCAACCAGTTTTGGCCAGGATTTTGCCATTTCCATACACGGGGAACATGCATTCAAACCCTTTGAAGACATCATGAAAGCAACCGATTATATGTTGGCAAGGGGATTTATTGATGAAAATCGTTTGGCTGCAGCAGGCGGCAGTTATGGTGGATATATGGTCACCTGGATCGCAGGCCATACCGACAGATTTGCTGCACTGGTCAATCATGCAGGCGTTTATGACCATCAATTGCAGTTTGCCTCTGACCATGCCGGAAACCGGGAATATCAATACGGAGGAACTCCCTGGAAAGATTTTGATGTTTTACACAAAAACAATCCTTCTCAATTTGCGCATAATTTCAAATCACCGATGATGATCATGCATGGTGAACTGGATTACCGTGTTCCGGTAGCTCATGCTTTTTTGATTTACGGCATTTACAAAGGCATGGGTCTGGATGCCAGACTGGTTTATTTTCCTGATGAGAACCACTGGATACTGAAACCTCAGAATTCGATCTTTTGGTATAAGGAATTGCATGATTGGTTCGAACGGTATTTGAAATAAACTAAATACCAAATACTTTTTGAGTCAGTTGGCGGTAACAGTGACTGTATAAGTTATGGTTGTAGACTGATTTCCTGCCGGGATCAAAACAGATAGATTTCTGAGTTCATACTGGATAGGAACACTGCTTCTATTGCATTTGCCGGAATAAAAATACGTGTCAATGCCTGTAATTTCCTGATAACTCAAACCGCCTGTGATGGATGAGCTACACAAAATCTGACCGGATCCATTACCTGTGCGCCTGGCATAAAGTTTCAGACTTGTATCCCAATTGACATCGTTCTTACGGATCTCAACAGTCCATGTATGTCCCCAATACCAAAACGGATTCACAGTGTGTGAGATTTGTACCTGATTGCTGGCGCTGGCATAATTTCCTGTATAGTTATTCCCGGCTTCGATGATGGTCGAAGAAGGAATATTGGCATTCCAGCTTCCGCTGACTGTAACATTTGCAGAAATCTGAGCAAAAGACCAAACGTAACTTAAGGTTAAAGCAAGGATCATCGTTATTTTGATTGTTTTGCTCATTGGAAACCTAATTTTGAGTGATGGTATATGCAATGGTCAGATCACCTGTTTGAATACCGGCCAGTTGCCCATAATTCTGAATCTGTAAAGAATAAGTCAGGCGGTGACCAGTGTTGACACCATTGCCTGTATAAGCGCCTCTGATCCCTGTCAATAGATTTTGGGCCGTTCCGGAAATATTGATGGTTCCACCCGGTGTGCCAAAAGTACCGGCTCCGGTTCCGCTATAGGTATTTGCCTGAACCCTTAACCTCAAACCGGATGGCACAGATCCTGACATAAGTTGAACGGTTACCGAACGACTTGAGGCAGAGGAACTTAAAGCTGAAGTATAATTCATCCATAGTGTATTATCAGCTGCCAAAGATCCGATCGTGACCGGATTCCCGGCTTCAGTGGGTGCTGAGATTTCCAAATTCACGGTATGATCACCTGGTTCGATGTCCAAAAGAACAATAGACGGAAACTGTACACTGATACCATGTTGCCCAGTTCCATAACCGGTTTGGCCTTGCAAAACACTTACCAGACTTAGCAAGGAAATCAACCAAAAAAATCTGATGGCATTCATTTATTTGTGCATTGAAATAGATTGCATCACCGGTGGTTCTATATACCTGATCGATCGGCGCTTAGCTTTAATCTCAACATCGAACTCAATTTCGTCCCCAGGTTTAAGATCAAACTGAAAGGCAGACTGCTGTAACTCAAAGTCCCTTGACAGGCCATTCTCATAAATTTTAATATCCCAAAGCCCGGGTCGAAGATAAGCAAACTCAAATATACCAAAATTATCTGATAATAATCTGATTATTTCATTACCCATTTTTGCTTCAATGATGATACCTCCGATTTGAGGCGTTTTGACCGGCTCAGGGATGCTGCTTACCGGATGCACCTGTTCATTGGCAGACTCCTGCTTAAATTTTAATTTCCCTTTCACATAGCATGCCCTGGTTAGGCCAAAAGTGACAAAACTATCCGTTCCTGGTTCGATCGTTAGTTTCAATGGCAAACGGACATTGGCAATATCGCCAAACTTTACGGATCGTATATCCATGGCCAGCATATAGGATCCCGGAGGTACATTTTTAAATTCAAAATTACCATTCAAATCTGTTTCAGTCTTATATCCATTGAGCAGCAATGTCACACCTGCAATGGTTTCAACACCTTCATTCAATAATCTGCCCGAAACATTCTGACCCGGTTTAACGGTTTTTCGGATGGGAATGCCCAGATCAACTGAATACGAAATACCAATTGAAAGATCTGTTTTTTCGGTTGACTGTTGAAGAATGGCATACTGACCCAACACAGTTATCTCGTGGTTTTTTCCGATTTTTTGGGTCACCCGAAGATCCATAAGACTTCTGTTGCGGTAATACTCTTCCAATGCATAATTATTCTGGAATCTGAAATTGAACATCGTTCCTTTCCCAAGCCAACTGGTAAGATCCAAACCATAATACCAACCAGATTCCAATTCCATGGAGTATTTCACATCCCTTTCATAAGCTACAAATGTTCCTGCCCTGAACTTTTTATAAGGCGTATAGGCAAAATTAGCCTGAATTCTATACCCATTTGCTTCTTCTGACTCAGGTTCCAGGTTCAGCAGATTTTTGGTTTTCCCATAATCTCCGTTGAGATGAAAATAATATATTTTATTAAATAACTGATTGTATTCCAGCCTGAAATAATTTTTTCGGTAATGAAACATACTCACTTCTGCTCTGTCTTCACTCAAGGTATATGCTGTCAAAAATCTCAATTGCCCTTCTTCCCCGATATTGACCCCTATGCCTGCACGGTAATCAATTCTGTAAGGAGAAATTCCATAAAGGGTGTCACGTGTAGTATTTTTATCATCCTTCCAGGCGCTTCCGAAAAAACTGAGAGATTTATACACTCTATAGGAAGCATTGGCAGTTAAAGTCGTTGTGTTGGTGTAATAACCTGGGAAGTTTTTATCCGCAAATATTACATAAGTTGACAGGTAAAACCGGTCGTTTCTGGTATCAAATGCCACATGACAACCATTTCCTGCATTCTTTCCTTTCCATCCCCTTGAAAACTCTGCATATAAATGCGTATTTTCAAAAAACTGCAATCCGGTTGAAAGGCTCAAAATACTGGCTGGTTCCGGATCATTTTTAAGTGATTTATTGAGAAAATTGATTCCCAGCTTTTTTTCAGGATCAAACTTAACATTGAGATTTGCCCCGAAAACATCGCTCAAACCCGGAGAAAATCTGGGTTGATTGTAATAAATTCCCGATTCTATGTATTTACCTGTAACATCTATTCTTGATCCTTTTCCATACCGGCTGTTTTCCGTCAGCGGAGTCAATGCGTAATTATGATCACCCAAAATGACCTGCACGGATGGATTTGTGTATTTAAGATAGTATTCATCGTGCTGCCCTAAAACTGAAAATTGGAATCTGTCTGGACCTCTCAACCTGAATTCCAATGTATGTTTGCCTTTGGTATCCATGTTACCGAAACCAAACAATTCACCCTGAAAACCTGTTTGGAGATCATCACCCAAAATTCTGGTAAGGTGGGTCAAACTTGCTTTAACATCAAAACGTTGATATTTATCCACTTTGGGTTCAGATGTCGGTATGACCAAAGCTCTGTGAAATTGGGTAACCGACAAATTATCTCCGTTTTTTACACGGGCTGTCAGCATGATGCCTTTTTGCTCAGACTTGAGCAATTCAACTGATGTAATCGTTTTGACAAGAATGATCCTTGAAGAATCGGGGCGCAGAACAAATGCATTCTGTCCGATGACTGACCCGCTTGATTCAAGCTCAACCTCCAACGCATAATTACTTTTATTGGTAAGCAAGAACCTGGAATTGACGGCACTTCCGGCTCGAACATAGCTGTCTGAGTCTGCCAGTGAAAGCAATAGATTGGACACTCGATTTACATCCAGATAGACCTCCCGGACATATTTTTCCCCGTTCTCATTGTTGAGGGTGTACCGGATGGTATGCATTCCGGCAATACAATTCCTTGGTACAGTGAATGACAATAAGGCAATCTGTTCAGACTCTGGAAGGAGCAATATTTTTTTTGAAATGGACACCTCTTTCCAGTCTTCCGGCATTTCCACGTAAGGCATTACCCTTGCTGATACCTTGTTTTTGTTTGTAATGCGGAAAGGTATGGAAATCAACTTACCCGGATCTGTATTCCAAATGGTATCATTCAATAGGTCTAAAGAAATCCCTTGTCCATTCAGAAAAAATGGAAAGCACAAAATACCCAACCATATGAACCAGACCCACTTGTTCATATCAATTACAATCGCAACGACTCAGGTCTATTTTATTTATCCATGCATTACGAAAACCAGACTTTTTTACCTTCTCCAATTCAACTTCCAAATCCTGTGGATTGGCTGCTTTTGCGCTGAAAATGCGATAGCCATCAGGACATTTGCAAATCATAGCATTAGTTAACTTACTGTATTCAGATTGTTTAGGCTTCTTTTTGCTATAACCTACCTGTATTCCCCAGACAGATTGATTGGGATCAATAGTTGGTTTTTCTTCATTTTCCTTTGCTCTGGAAGGTTTTTGATCGGCATTTAGCTGACCGTTTGCAGGAATAAATCCATTTTCATCAGGGATCTCCATCTGCATGTTCGTTCCGAAAATATCTTCATTTTCGCAATCTGCGACCAATACCACATTATATTTTCCCGGGGGGATCAACCCTATATCCAAATAAGCTGAGGTTGATGTGCCGGGAAAAGTTCTGTTAAGCTGAGCTTCCAGTTGGGTCACTTTTTTTCCCTCCATAGTAAACACTTCCATTCCAATGGTATGCCTCAACATACGTTCCCCGGTATTTTCAATCAATACCTGGAGGTATAGCACAGAATCCTCCCGAACGATGTTGGTTCCTGCAAAATTTATCTCGCGCAAACCGGTTGATCCGATATGTGTAATGATCTGAATACCATACCGTATCACAGACTTGATCTGAATACCTTTTTGCTGGTTCGGATCCACCGGATCTACTTTCTCAACCATAATGATGCTCCAGTAACTGCCGACGAGAGAAGTTTCACCCGGAACATTTACCTGAACAGGTATATTGACTTTCTCACCAGGCTGTAAAACAAAGCTTTTTTGGCCGGTTTTAATCCAACGAGCATTGGATCTGCTCAGGCTCCCCGGTTCATCATAAAAACTTTCGCCAGACGACAGAAAACGATAATCCCTTTGGTAAATCAGGATATTCTCAACTTTGTCAGAACCGTTGTATACCTCGATATACTCTGTGTAACTCTGGCCTGGCATAACCGCATTTTCATGGGCCAGACCATTGAGTATCATTACTTTTGCATGTACGGATGACAGGTGAACTCCAAATAATAAAATAGATAAGATAAAGAGTTTACTCATCTTTATTTAATTGTAAAATAGGTTATTTTAGATGTCAAAACCTGCCGGCACAATCAGGTTTGATTTTGCCGGCAGGTAAAAAATTCAGCTCAAAACCACGGGATGCGAAAACAAATCGCACCAGTATGGTTATTGTGCTGCCGTAATGGTATATGTTACAACAACATCATGATCCAAGGCAAAGATATCACCATAATTACCCGTCGCAACATCGAATGTATAAGTGAGTCTGTGACCTTTATTGGCACCATTTTCAGTATAGGAACTTCCGATACCGGTTACCGCATCCTGCGCAGTTGTGGTGAGTGTTGTCGGCCCGGCAACACCTGTTCCTTTATTTCCTAGGCCTGTTCCGGTATAAGCTCCGACAGCCAGTTTAACATCAATACCCGGAACAGTTTCATCTAACTGAACTGTGATCTTTCTTCTTTTGGTCGCAACATCTGGAACAATTGATGAATAGTTAAGCCACAAATCAGTATTGGTGGCAGTAAATGTAAGGGGATTTCCGGCTTCAGTAGGTGCAACGGCGCTCAGTTCAATACTATTGGCTCCTGATGGTTCAATATCCACCAGGGCAACTTCAGGGATTTTAACCCTCAAAGCGTGGTTGTCTGTATTAGAGTCCTGTCCACTGACAGGTGCCAGCCAACCAACCATGGCAATTGCAAAAAACAGCAAAATCTTTTTCATATTAAATAATTTTTATCAGTGAAAAAACAGCACAAATGTAATCACGATTTTAGTAACTTGCAATAAGAAATGTATTACTTGATTAAAATTTAACATTTAACACATTATTCCAATTCTTCATATTACATTCTGAAACCC
>DDTL01000021.1 GCA_002344345.1 Saprospiraceae bacterium UBA2365 | reverse complement strand
ATGTATAGATTTAATAATAATTGTAGTATTATTTGCTTTAAGATTATTATGGTTTTTAATTTTAGGATTGATTTATGTAGTAAGATCAATATTTTAAAATTCAATTTGGGAACGTGAATAATTCTCTATCCATTCATTACCATTGGGTTTCATTTCTTATTTTAAAACTTACTATCCATTCATTAATTACTCATGAGCCTCCGCTCCACATTAGAAAAATACCGAAAAATTTCGTTCTCTGTACCTGATAAAGTCGATTAATTTGAAAAACTGATGCGAGCATATCTAGAAAAAGATCCTAAATATGCTTTTCTCTTTAAACCCGTCAGTTTATAGAATGAGTTTCCTGGAAAATTGGATCTTGAAGGCAATGATTCATCTATTGACCGGGATGCTTAGACACATAATGATGATTTATGAGCAATCCGGAGAAAATCAAAGATGATCAAATCTGGTTTCAGGTTAAGCTTTTCCATCATTCACTTAAAATGCCTTGAGAAATGAGTTTAAATTTGCTCAAGAGAAGAGTTTGGTATTTGAGGTGAAAGTTTGTTGATTTGACGATATTCCGTGAATAAGTGTATCTGGTAATATTTAATGTTCTATTTTTTCTTGATGATTAAAATGAATAACTATGACAGAGTTGGATAGTAATTTGAAACGATGCAAGCAACAAAGGAATAATTGTTTTAGAAAATTCAGGCTTTGGATTTGCCGATATATTTGGACTTTGATCTTTACCCCTTTAATACTTCTTTTGATCATCTGTTATTCATATGAAAAACTAAGTTTAGAATTACTTGGCAGTGCACTGGCAGGTTTAATAGCCATTTATATCAGCCTTGAAAAGCAATCCATGGAGTCAGATATGGTTTTCAAGGATTTATTTAATGAATTTAATAATAGGTACAATTCCGCATTGAATGATATATTCAATAAAATGAGATTACAATCAGTAATAATTGAAAAGCCAGAAGGTAATAAAGAGGGGAGTGAACTAGATGAAAAAGAAAAATTGATGATCATTGATTATTTTAACCTTTGTGCTGAAGAATATTTGTGGTATTCAAAGGGTAGGATACCCCAAAAGATTTGGAATGCCTGGGAAAAAGGCATTTTGGAAAATCTAAATCTGAAAGATGTAATTAATTTGTTTGAGCAAGAAACCAATACAACTCAAAAAAGTATTTCATATTATGGATTTGCAGAGTACATCAAACCATTTTTAGAGAAAGGAAACTCTTTATCTGTTAAAATAACTGAATGATTAATTCTTAACTTTAACCTATAGATTTTGAAAGTATTAATCGTTAAGGTTTTAAAAACGAAAACTCAAAATGATCAACTTGAAAAACAATAATTTGCATGAATACAATATTAATTAAAGAAAGCGCTATTGAAAATCTTTACTCCAAACTTTCAAGCTTTGCATGGACGTATGAAGACCAAAAAGAAAGGGAAGCATTAAGGCAGTCATTTACCTTTAACTATGATAGAGAAAAAATTGGATACCTGACTATAGAAGATTATTTTACAGGTTTAGGCCGCAAGCAAGGATGTATGGCTTATGATCTTGAATGGGGTACAATCAAATTAGGAAGCATCAAGGGTGGTTCAAATTACAAGTACGGTTATCAGACTGATTTCCCAAAGATCAAAATATTGATCCAAAAGTTAACATCCATTCATGAAAAAACTGCCTACAATGCAGATGGAAAAATTTCAGATGAGTTAAAGTCAATTGTAAAACTATCCAAAGAACTTAATGGTTTCAAAACTGGCAGAACTGTGTTGCCTAAGCTATTAAGTATTTATTATCCCCAAACTTTTTTACCTGTTTTCAATGATCAGGATCACTTTCTATCGATACTTATTGAAGGTGAATTTTTTTCAGAATATGCTGGTCTTGAAATGTATTTGGAATATAATTATTTGTTATCGAAAGTAAAATCTAGGTTGGAAGAATTGGCCAACAAAACTTTTGATAGCCTTGAGTTCTATACATTACTATATCATGCTTTCCCGAAAAGTGATCTGAAGTATTTAGGTGATGAGGTGCCTATCGAAACAACGATCGAAGAACAAAAGTTTGATGCTTTGGAAGTGCAGCATTACCAAACATTGCTCCACAGGAATTTTTCAAGATTGTTCCCGAAACTGCGGTATTTTGATGAAGAACAACAAAATGTTAAACATGGTCAGTATGACACCCAAACTGTCGGCATTATGGATATACTTGCTGTGGATGAAAAAGGGGATTTCGTAGTGATCGAGTTAAAAAGAAGTGCAACAGATAAAACCATAGGACAGGTATTGAGGTATATGGGGTGGACACAGGAAGAACTATGCAAAGAAGGTCAAAAAGTTAAGGGACTGGTTGTTGCTGAGAGAAAAGATAATTATTTGGAATTTGCTTTGAAGGTAATACCCAATGTTAAGTTTATCAAAATGGGGTTGTCAATTATTCTGGAGGAACAGTGAAATCTGATGTAGAAAATACCTTAAAAGTTACTCACTTAAGTGATTTCATAATCAATTCTAATAAATAAAAGCCATAATCATGAATCAAGAATTCTATTTTCCTTTCGGAAACATGCTCAAAAAAGTTGAACAGGAAAACAAAAATGCCACAGAAGCTTTCGTATTGGGTGTTTATGCAAGTGCAGTGCATGCCAGGTGGGTAGATAAAGATGGAAAACAAAAAGTTGCTGCTTTGGCTGTTGCGAGTGAGCCAAAAATCTTTTGGACAGGAGACAATGCGAATCAAATTATTAAGACAATTAAAATACCTGCAGAACTTGGGAAACTGGAGCTACCAAAAAACAAAAAATTAAACGGTCCTTCAGGTAATTTATTAGATGAACTCTTTTTAGCACCTTTAGGTTTAGACAGAGAAAATACATGGTTGTGTGACATACTCCCATATTCAAGAGTTAATGAAAAGCAAAAATCAGCACTTGATAAGTTTTACAATACTGAAATCATTGAAAAACACCAATTACGACCTGCTAATATTCCAGAGTTCAAAAAAAGTGATCTAGATTCATCTATTCGCAGGGATGAAATACTTGAAGAATTGGAGATGTCGAAGGCAAATAAGTTGATATTGTTAGGCGACCTTCCAATAAAGTATTTTTTGAGTTATTTTGATAACCGGTTTAAGAAATTGGCAGATTTTGGTAAAGATCCCCAAAATTATGGAGTGCAAAGAGAAGTTAAAATTAATAGCAAATCCTATCAGATTATTGCACTTTGTCATCCGAGACAGGCAGGGAGGCTTGGGAGTTCTGATGAGGCATGGGGTAAACTGCATGATGCGTGGGTGAAGAAGATGAATGGAACTTTGATATTGAATTAATGAATTAAATAGCAAATCAGAACTGAAGAAATAAAATTTTATGATTGCAAAGAAAGAAATGATTGAAGCTATAAAGGAAAGCGGGTATTTACATGAGCAAAGAGTTGCTCAAATATTTGAATCTCTAGGCTTTTCAATTGTTCCAAACCAAATTATTGTAGACCCAATTACTAATGTCAGGCGTGAAATTGATTTGGTAGCAATGAAAATTGACCTTCTCAAAGATACTAATGACTTTTTTGGGTATGAAATTATTTGTGAATGCGAAAATAACAAAGAACCAATTGTTTTTTTCCCTAGGCATTTAAATAAGTATACATATTTAAGTGAATTAAAATCAACAGGCTTTGAATTAATTTGGGAATTATTCAAAAGCAATTGTGAAGGTTTTCCTTTAGAATCAATAAGTTATGCTAGCCAATATTGCAGTTTTAATTATGTTAATTCTAAACAAGAGAATAAAAAAAAGTGGATTGCCAATCATAGTGATGTTCAACACGATACATTTACTAAACTCAAAAAATCAGTGCAACATAGAATGGACTTATGGAAATTAAAAACTCAACCTTTTGATAAAATTGAAGGACGAATTCATTTTCCTGTTCTAGTTCTAAATGATAATTTATTTTTGTGGGATGGTACAAATCATGCCGATCCATTAAAAAAAATCGACCATATAATTTACTTAGAGCAAGATTATAATGAATCTAATAATAATTATGAATACTTTTTCATTGATGTAATCTCTGAACAAAAACTTAGCGAAATGATTAAGTATAAAAAAGATCAATGGAGTTTTTTAAAAAACCTTATTTTGGAAAATCGATCAGAAATAGTTGAAAAACAAATGGATCGAGTAAGGATTAAATTTTTATAGCTGATTAATTGAAAATAAATATTGGAAAATTAATGTTGAATGACTAGTTAAATTAACAAAGACAACCAACTAAAGATAATGAATTGAAATCAGGATTTAATCCATCATGAAAAACGAGCATCAGACAAGGAAAGAGATCATCGACCATCGCTTACAGGAGGCGGGATGGAATGTCGCTGACCGGACTCAGGTGATCGAAGAATTTGATATTATTCCGGGTGGTGTGGATGATCCGATGGTGCCTTATGCCGGACACCAATTCAGCGATTATGTTTTGCTCGGTAAGGACAATAAACCGCTGGCAGTCGTGGAAGCCAAGAAAACGAGTTTTCCGGAGTAAATTGAACCACCCATTCCGGAGCAAACTGAACCTCCGAATAAATTTACCAAAACCCATAGTCATCTTAAAAATCCGCATGGGCTCAATATTCATAGAAAAACATACTTCCTTCTACTGTAAAAAGTTTAGGATGGATCATTGCATTTTGACCTGCTGAAACGTTTGTTATTCAATAATATTTGATATTTTTATGTTTTAAACAAGTTCCGGAAATCGAAAAGTCAGGCTATCTAATAATTCACTCAAAAAATATGGAAATGAGAAAATTAATTCTACTCTTTACGGCAACTGTGTTCCTGAATATCATGAATGTGCTTTCTCAGGATTGCAATATGCCAGGGAATACCTGCCAGGAAGCCCAACTTGTGTTTAACCTGGTGACTGACCCGGATTATTCCAATATTTATAAGCAGTGCGGAGATTTTTGCCTTGATACAGCAACCCCGGATACGACTGCGCCTGCAGGATGTGATTTCAGGCAGGCACCCACGGTATGGGTAAAGCTGAAAACAGATGATATACCACCAACAGCGCTGATCACATCAGTTGTGTCTCACGGACTCTGGCAACCACTATGGTCAGTCTATTACAGTGGAAGTGGTAGCTGCAATGATCTTACGCCATTAATTAACTTTGATAACACCACGAGCTGCTTCAGTGGAAACACTACTACAGCCATTCAAAGTGATATCAATATTTACTGGATAGCTATTACTGCTGACCCTAATGGACCTCCGATCGATAATCCTAACTTTACACTGTGTGCATACACAAGGATCACCGTTTTAACCTGTATCGGCCCTGATGCAGGATGTGAAGAAAATGACCCTTCATTGGTCTGGCAGGCGACCTGGAGGGAAAACGGCGGCGATCTGAACGGACCATTCTGTCCGGGTGAAGAAGTAACTTTTAATGTTTCCTTTTTTTACGATGCAGGTGAATCACAAGTGGACTGGTTTCATGGCATCATCCCTGATTTTGGAACAGGATGGGATCTGGTCAATTTCGACTGGGAAGGCAATCTGCCCATTGCAAATGATACAACCGCAACTTTCCATGAGGAAGGAACAGACTGTGAAGCTGTAGTGCACAGAACTTTCCCCCACCTATGTACGTACAGGGATGAGTTTGGGATATTGCGCATGAGACATATTGAATGTGATGATGATTTTACAGATTGTGAAGAAACAGGACTTCTGGCTGACCAGGGCGTATTACCCAATGGCTATTTCTGGTTGAACAATGGGGGTTCGCCCTCCTGCATAAACGGATCATGCAGGCCAAGAGATCGTTGGGGAATCGGGTCCAAAACTGCACAGGTGACCTGGATCTACACGATTCGGGTCCGGGAATTTGAAGATCCCTTGGAATGTGAACGGAATAGAGATCTGCAAATGTCCTTCCTCGCCTTTTCGGATGATGGAGCCGGTTGCTGGGAAGACTCAGCTCCATGCAGACTGGACAAAAAACAATATAGTCCTCCTTATGAGGTTTCTTGTGCTGCTCTTCCGGGAATATTGGCTGAAGAGCCTGAGATTTGCAGCGGAGGTCAAATGAATATGGTTTGTCAGACTGAAGATGGATCTGATTTGGATATTGAAATATGGTTCGAGCCAAATCCAAATGTAGAAGGTATGAATAATCATTATTTCTCAGGCGGTTTGGGGGTGGTTGATGATACTTTAACTATTGTTAATTCTAATTGTATTCCAGAAGAAGTAAGGTATTATGCTAAAGTAATAGATCCTGAAGTAATTTGTGAAGGAAAGGTTGATACCATTATAGTTACCGTTTGGCCAAAATCTGTTTTAACATCATTTGCTGATACCATTTGTTACAGGAGTTTGCCCTCTACTATAGAGGTGAAAATCAGTTGTGAGGATCATGAAAATATCAATTGTGACTGGACTCATTTAACATCAGGAGAGTCTGGGTCTGGGTTTTTTATTCCAATTGATGATTCATTCAACCCGGGAATGCATGATTTCCTGATCAGTTTAAATCAGGAATGGGGTTGTATTGCAACCGATACTCTTTCGCTGCAAATCGTTGCCATTGACACCACTGTAAACAAGTCGGGAAATACGTTGACCTGTGCGCAATCGGGCGCATCCTATCAATGGCTGAATTGTTATTTTGGAAATGCAAAGATCATCGGAGAAACCGAACAGTCTTTTACGCCCATAGTTACAGGGTCCTACTCAGTTGAGGTCTCAATGGACAATTGCAAAGACACATCATTGTGTCACATCATAGTATTGACCGACATCATTGAGAACAATTTCGGGAGTGATCTCAGCGTATATCCGAATCCATCTCAGGGAAAGGTCAAAATAGTGCTGCCGGGCTTCTTTGATGAGATAGAAGTTATCGCGAAAAACATTTCCGGGGTGACCACGAGCCGTAAAACATATCAACATGCAGAGCTCATTGACTTTGAAATCGAAGGACCACCTGATATCTATTTCATCCATATTGCTTCTCCCGGGAGATTTGCGATGGTGAGGATATTGAAATTGTAGATGTATGATGACTTATTGTCCTGAATATTAATGCGTTGTCTGAAGTTGACAACTTCAGACAAATATGTTGATGCATTTTAACAGACGGAGGAAGTGATAATAAGTTTGTAACTTCAGGAAAGATATTTAAAGTTGAATGTGAAAATGATGGTGTCCAGGCATCTGGTCAGAAGGATACAAGTCTGAAGTTGCAAACTTCAGATAACTGGTGTGATTTTGCCTGCAAATCAAATTTAGCAATGTCAGTAATTATTTAGCTTATTGGTCTTTTAGCTTTAAGTCTATCAGCTAATGATTTATACCAAGGTTTAAACCCTATGATTCCAAAACAAATGTAGTATCTTTTGATCAAAGTACACGATCTTTTTCAAGAGACAATAGGCTAACAGACTAATTATCTAACCACCTGAATAACTATCATTGTCAAACTTAAAACTGAGTTTTATCCATGAAAAGGAAGTATCAATTTTTGTTTCATAATTGAAGATTCCAGAACAGACTGAACCACCCATCCCAAAAAATTACCTGTCGAAATTCCTGAAAATCATTGATTTATTCTTACCAAAAAGTTATATTTGCATACCGTTACACCAATTCCGGTATTAACCGTCAGACAAGAAAATGATTGTTCTCTATAAAATGCTTTACGATGGCTTATTTATGTAAAAGTAGTTTGATTGGAATGCTCCTGTTGGCTTTTGTGCCGTTTGCCGGAGCTTGTAAAACCATTGGCAATGTTATTATCCTGCAGGTGGATGATTGTCAGGGACAAAATGCTTCATCGAATGACACCCTCTTCCCACCGGCGATCACCGGTCGTGTTTGGAGAGATTTGAATAAAGACGGGCTGCAACAGATCAATGAACCCGCCCTCAAAGCATTTGCAGTCCGGCTCAACAAAGTTTCAGAAACAGGGCAGACTTTTTTATTGGAAACACTTTCCAATAGTGAAGGTATGTATTGGTTTGCCGATTTGCATCCCGGAAGCTATACCGTGGAATTTGTTGAACCGCCCACTTTTAACACTACCATCCGACAGGCGGGAACTGATCCTGCTTTTGACAGCGATGTTCCTGTTTCTGATCCCATAGACCTGGACTCGGGTATGGTCGCTGGAACTATAGACTGCGGTTTTTATGTGGAGCCTCCTACTGATTGCGAAGATGATAATTATCCAAAATGTGAAATTGCTGCTAATAATGTTTTATGTAATATATATGAGATGAATGATTTCTGTACTAATATGTACCCACAGTTTGCCAATTATGGCCCGATTTGTGGTCAAAGCGGGTCTGCCTATCAAAATCCAAGTTGGTTGGCATTTATGGCAACCGACACCACCGTCAGCCTGATCATACATGCATCCAATTGTTTAGTTCAAATTGGTGAAATAGGTGTTCAATACGCCATATATACAGATTGTACTGAGGATGAATGGATAGTTTGTGCTGCACTGCCCTGCACTTCACCCGGAGATATCTATGTCTCGTCCGACCATTTTGTGCCGGGACAGGTATATTACCTGGTCATCGACGGATGCAATGCCACTCAATGTACGTATTGGGTTGAATTTATTGAAGGTATCGGGGATGAAATCACAGATCCGACCGGGATCAGCAATTCACTGACCGCAGGGAATAAGATCTGCACGGATGTGCCTGTGGAGTTCCGCTTACAGGATTGTGATGATGCGGCCGAATACATCTGGACCATCAACGGAGTTAAAACCGGGCTTTCGGCAGAACAGACGCTTACATTGACTTTTTATGCTCCCGGAACTTATGAACTCTGCGGTCAGGGCATCAGCCCCTGTGACACATCTTCTGTGGCATGTGTTTCAATGGAAGTTTATCGGGATCTGGACATATCTCAGGAGTACGGTCCCATTTGTGATGGTGATCAGATCAATATCTCATTGGAAAGCAATTTGGGAATGGATTATGATATTGAGGTTTGGTTTGAACCCAATCCGGTGGTTACAGGTATGAAGCAACATTATTTTTCCGGAGGTTCAGGGATGATCCATGACACATTAAAAGTAACAGATCCCGATTGCGAAATTGTGCAGGTGGTATATCTGGCAAAACTGATCGGAGATCCGTTGACTTGTCCGGGAAAAGTTGACACCATCCGGCTCACCATTTGGCCCAACCCGGTGATCAGAGAAAAAACGGAGCATGTTTGCCTGAATGATTTGCCCAGAGAACTTTCTATTCAGCTCAACTGCGGTATGGCAGATGATTACACATTTGAATGGACACACGAAGGGAGTGGAAATTCCGGGAACGGGCAACAGATCCAGCTTGAAGATTCATTGCAGCCGGGATCCCATCGTTTTTACGTCGTATCCACAACTCCATGGGGATGTGTCGCAACGGGTATTCTGGAGCTCAACATACAAAGTATGGACACTACGGTGGTAAGGGCAGGGGACACATTGATCGCAATGGAGGCCAATGCGGCTTATCAATGGCTGAATTGTGATGCAGGGCTGGCGCCAATAGCAGGTGCAACCCAACAGTCCTTTACATCATTGATCAGTGGTTCGTATGCCGTAGAAATTACTAAAGACGGCTGCGTGGATACCTCTCAATGTCACAGATTAATAGTGTCAGACGTTATAGAAAATACGATAGGTCAGGGATTGAAAGTATTTCCGAATCCGACTGAAGATATAATCATCGTTGAATTGCCGGAAGTTTTCAGTTTTATTGAGGTGAAAGTGAACAGCAGTGACGGGAAAGAGATAGAGAAAAAATCGTTTTCTAATACTCAGACATTACAAATGAGTTTGCAGGCTTTCCAGCAAGGTATGTATTTTCTGAATATTCAGACAGGTGAAAAACATGCCATGGTAAAAGTTTTCAGGTTGTGAGAAAACCGCCTGACGGGATGAATCTGATCGCTATTTGCTCAGGATATTTTCATGGTTCAACAAATCATTATTCAGGTGCGTTGCTAAATAGTCTGCTGGCCCGAAATTGAGAGCATAAATTGAGTAATATGAAATTAAATTGCAATTACTTAGGTGGTGAGCTAATTAGTCTGTTAGCGTGTTAGTCTTTTTGGATTGAGCATGTATTTTGAGTAAAAGACATCTGATTTGTTCTGGAAACAGTGGTTTTAACCTTTGGTATAAATCATCAGCTAACAGACTTAATACTTAAAGACTATTGATCGAAACAATTACATAAAATTAGTCTGAAAAACTGGCTTTGGCGACTGCTGCAAATCATTAGCCAAAAGACTCCGGAAGAAAAGACTACCCAGCTAAAAAATTAAAACTGACAACATCATGAAAAAAATACTCATTTTCCTCATTTTTTTCCTGCCTGGATCCGGTTTCTCACAAGAATGGTCGCCGGTCGGCGCTGAATGGTATTACGATGTCAGTTATGCTTTTTCAGGTGATATAGATTATCATCGTGTGTTTTGTGATTCCATTGTTGAGATTTCAGGGACCGCCTGCAAAAGGATCAATATTGATTTTTTGTCATGTAATGCATTTTATCATGAAAAAATATACACGTTTGAACAGAATGATGCAGTGATGATATATGAGCCGGAGTTGGATACATTCCAAACCCTTTACAACTTTTCAGCTGGTGCGGGCGATGGTTGGGAATTGCTCATTGTCGACGAAAACAATATCACAGACACCGTATTGATCAGCGTTGATTCCGTCGATTTGGTAATGATCAATGAAATGCCGCTCAAAAGACTTTTCGTCACTTATACTTACAATTACTTTGATTTTCAATATGAAAACACTGGAATGGTCATTCAAAAACTGGGTGACCTGACATTTCTGGCAAATATAGACAATAAATTTTATGGCGGTTGTGATGTACAGTTTATTCACTCTTTGAGATGTTATCAGGATACAGAAATTGGTTTTTACTCAACCGGTCATCGCGATTCCTGCACCTATGAATTTGACTGGATTTCAACTGACAACCTGATGAAAGATGAGTCTGTCAGACTATTCCCGAATCCTTTTACCGATGAATTAAAGATTGATGCCGATACTTCACCCATTTTTTACAATATTTTTGATATAAATGGTCAAATGATCAGATCCGGAACTGAAAATGTACTTAATCTGGAAAACCTGAAGCCCGGATTATATATCATTCAGGTATTTTTAGATTCAAAAGTTTATACAAGCCGGATCATGAAATCGTCTCCATAACTAAAATTTATTTTCCCTTCATCAACAAATCCCCAAAGAAATGGGTTAATTCGGATACATTAAATATCACAGACAGACAGGAATATTTAAAATGGGAAAAAGCAGGAAAGAACAAACATCAGAAAATAAAAGGCCAACTGTTTTTACACAGTCCTATTTTCATGGAACAAAGGCTGACTTGCAGGTTGGCGACTTGATTGAAGTTGGTTTCAATCCAAATTATGGTGATCAGGAAAAAGCCAGGCATATTTTTTTGACTGCAACAATGGACGCTGCCATTTGGGGTGCTGAACTGGCTGCCGGCAATGGTCATGAAAGAATCTATGTGGTCGAACCTACCGGGGAAATTGAAGATGATCCGGATTTGACTGATAAAAAATTTCCAGGAAATCCTACAAAATCCTATCGCTCCAAACAAGCTTTCAGAATAATCGGGGAAGTCATTGGGTGGCAAGGTCATCCTTCGGAACAGGTGGGTTCCATGAAAGAAAACCTTGCCATGCTTAAAATCCAGGGAATTCATTCACAGAATAAATGATTTTAAGAAAAGTGTTCAACATTTTTGACCCACTCTTCACAAATTTCATCCAATACTCAGATATCCATATGGAGTATTCAACAATTGGATGAGAGGCTAGAAGGTTTTTTTTGATTTGCTGGCTTTACCTATTCTTTGCTGGGCTTTGATTTCCTGTTTATTCATCCTGTTTTACTAATTGATATTTTAATCTTTTGCATTGCTTCTTAGTAAATGATTTCAAACCGGCTTTTCTTCCTACCAGTTTTCTTTGTCTTTTGATTGCTCAGCTTATCTACTGCGTTTGGACTGGCTTTATCGTCGAATTATTAAAATCATGATCTCCCAACAACATGTCCCTAGCTGATTGTTGCCTGAACTCCTTCCATTCCTATCCCATCTCTCAGGCATTACAAAATCTAAGGTTGTCAGCATTCATGATGAAGCGCTCTTACCTCAATGTACCTTCCAAAAATCCGGTAATCAGGTTTGTCGTGTGGCAGGCTCGGCAAGTTTGTAAAGATAGCTTTCCTATAGTATGTAATTGCTCTCATAATTGTTTTTGCCCTGATCGTACCATCTGCTTGTTTAAAAACATGCGGCTCAGGTATTGCCATTGCCACTCCATCTGTAAAACTCCACTGTGTTTTGTTAATCGCGTTTAAGCTTTCTTCTGTTTAAAAAGTTTGTCGATAAAACATGGAGTTATTTTTATGTAGAATTCCAATGTACCTGACATTCCCGGACAAATTTAAGTTTAGGAATTAATAAAGAATTATGGCTAATTATGCGAATCAAGGATTGAACCTGCTTCCGGGTTTTTGTTTAGTTAAATTCTAATCCACCAGTTACACTCTTTACTCTATGCCTGAAAAGGGCTTGTTTTTAATCAATTCCTATCGGGTAAAATTGTCCGAAGGACATAAACCTTATTAGCCCCGGGTGAAACCCGGGGTTTAGGATGTTTTCATGTTTACAACCCCGAAGTGGGTTGAACAACTTCGATAAACATTTTCAACCATTGATTCGCATTATTTATAAAAATGTGTTCAAAACAGGTGAAATAATTTCAGTTTAAACAACTTTTAGGGTAAAGGGAATAAGGAAGAAAGTTCATTTCTGTTAAAATATCTACTTGTATTTGTTTGCAAATGAACAATTTTGCTACTTTTGGCGAAATTTTAAACCCTGCGTACTGATTTCTGCCGGTTAAGGTGACGTAAGCGCATGTTGGTATGACAGGATTTTTTATGTAAAATTTTGTGATGACGAGAAATTTATTGATAGTTGAGTCTCCTGCAAAAGCAAAAACCATTGAAAAAATTTTGGGTAAGGACTTTAAGGTCAAATCCAGTTTCGGTCATATCCGGGATTTACCCAAAAAAAATATGGGTATAGATATTTCCAATTCTTTTGCTCCACAATATGAGATCACTCCGGACAAGAAGAAGGTTGTTAAAGCGCTCAAGGACGAAATGAAGTTGTCAGAGACCATTTGGCTGGCGACGGACGAGGACCGCGAAGGAGAAGCCATTGCGTGGCATTTGTGTGAGGTTTTGGGTCTGGATGTACGCAATACCAAAAGGATTGCATTCAGGGAAATCACAAAAGATGCAGTCATAAAAGCCATCGGGCAGCCCAGGCTCGTAGATATGAATCTGGTAAATGCTCAGCAAGCAAGAAGGGTTTTGGATCGGGTGGTGGGCTTCGAATTATCGGAGTTGCTTTGGAGAAAGATCAAGGGCAAGCTTTCAGCAGGAAGGGTTCAGTCTGTTGCTGTAAAACTGATCGTTGAACGTGAAAGGGAAATCAGAGAATTTGAATCACAATCAGCCTTCAGGGTATATGGTCATTTTTCCGTTGCGGAGGATAATGGCAGTAACAATGTTATAAAGGCAGAATTGAGCCAAAGTTTTCCTATTGAAGAGGAAGCCCGCAAGTTTTTGGAAAAGATCATTGGAGCAACTTACCGCATCGCTGATCTCAGGGTAAAGCCTGTCAAAAGGAATCCAACGCCTCCTTTTACCACTTCCACATTACAACAGGAAGCGAGCAGGAAATACGGTTTCAGTGTATCCAGAACAATGAGCGCAGCCCAAAAATTGTACGAAAGCGGTGCCATTACCTATATGAGAACAGACAGTACATTGTTGAGTCAACAAGCCCTGAATACGATACATAAAGCCATTGTAGAGAATTTTGGTGAAAAATATGCACATAAAAGACAGTATAAAACCCAAAAGGCCAATGCTCAGGAAGCCCACGAAGCCATCAGGCCGACCTATATAGACCGGCTTGAAGCCGGTGAAGACAGCGATCAGATGAAATTGTATGATCTGATATGGAAAAGGACCATCGCGAGTCAAATGTCAAGCGCTGAACTTGAACGCACGGAAGTTGATATCGCAATTTCTAATCATGACAAAGCAATTTTCCAGGCTTCAGGGGAAGTGATGAAGTTCGATGGTTTTCTGAAAGTATATATGGAATCCTCTGATGATGACTCAGGGGAAAATGGACAAGGTGTCATTCCTCCGGTAAAAGTAGGCCAAATATTATTTGGTCAACAAATCAGCGCTATCCAAAGGTATTCAAAGCCAAAGCCAAGGTATACGGAAGCAACCCTGGTAAAACAACTGGAAGCGCTGGGAATAGGCAGGCCTTCCACTTATGCCCCTACCATTTCCAGGATCATGGAAAAAGAAAGAGGTTATATTGTCAAAGACAAGATAGAGGGTGTAAAGCGGGAATTTATTGAACTGACATTACGAAAGGGTATCATAAAAAGAGAAGAAAAGGCTGAAGTCGTTGGCGGTGCTGTAAACAGGCTGCATCCGACGGATCTGGGAATGATCGTTACTGATTTTCTGGAGGAGCATTTTTCGACCATCATGGATTACAGTTTTACCGCTGATGTTGAGATGCAACTGGATGATATTGCAGAAAAAGGCATAGACTGGTCAGGAATGATCAAGGAGTTTTATGATGTTTTTCATAGGGATATTGAGAATACGATAGAAAATACTGAACGTGTCCGGGCAAGGCGTGAGTTGGGAATTGACCCATCCACCGGCCATACAGTTCTGGTTCAGCTTACACGATATGGACCAGTCGTTCAGATCGGGACTAAGGAGGAAATGCCTGAAGGGGCCAAGCCAAAGTTTGCCAACCTTAAACCTGAACAAAAGATGGAATTGATCACCTTCGAGGAGGCGATGGATCTGTTTCAGTTGCCTAAAGATCTGGGCAAATTTCAAGGTGAGGTGATCACGGTCAGTTCCGGCCGTTTTGGTCCATATTTGAAATACAAGGAGATGTTTGTTTCGATTCCCAGGGGAGAAGATCCATTGAAAGTTGATTTTGACCGTGCTGTTGAATTGATTTCCATGAAATTGGATGAAAATAGACCTATAGGGCGTTTTCAGGATCAGGATATCACCAAAGGAAAAGGCAGGTTTGGACCATTTATCAAATGGAATGGCTTATTTGTCAATGTGCCAAAAAAGATAGATTTTGACCATATCACATTGAAAGAAGCCATTGAACTGATCGAAGCAAAAGTTGTCAAGGAAGCCAACAGGTACATTCAGAATTGGGAAAAGGAAGGTATTGCCATTGAAAATGGAAGATGGGGACCTTTTATCAGGTTCAAAAAGAATGCTGTAAAAATACCGAAAACGGATGGCAAGGCTGTCCCGCCGGAAGAACTGAAAGTCTGGAGTCTGGAAAAGGTCAAATCGATCATAGAAGAATCTTTGCCAGGATCATTTAAGACAAAAGGTAAGTAATAATACTGATTTTTACATTCAATGCGAATCAAGGGTTGAAAAAAAGCTCCGAAAATCCTTTATTTGGCCTCAATCCTAAAGGAAGATAAAGGATTTTCTCGCTTTCATCCTTTAGGATCGAGGCAAAAAAGTGAGAAAATCCTGCTTATCTGCAGAATTAACTTTAACCCTTGATTCGCATATTCAGTTAATAAAATGTGGTTCGCATGCTGCAAGGTATATGTGGTTCTAAACACATAACCCAATGCTACAAAGTCTCATAGCTACTACTGATCCGGGATACTCGAACAAGACCCTGGCCCATCAAGAGTAAACTTAATTTTCAATTACTTTTCAGAATGGATAAAATCAGATATACCAGGTGATACCCAACGATGGCAAAACCGGCAATTGGTTGACCCGCTCATATTTCAGCCTGTCAAAATAGAAAATGTTTTGCCTGTTGTACACATTGGTTACACTCGCCTGAATTTCAAGCCTGCTCTTAGCATATAATTTGATGGTTTTCTTCAATGCCAGGTCGAGCCTGTGATAATATGGAAGCCTACCTCCGTTCCTCACATCTGAATAGATCACACCGATAAAATCAGGATTGTCGGTTTCATAATCGGTATTTGCTCCGTTGATGAATTGAAACTGATTGAAAAATGCCTGGGTTTTGGTGAACGGGAATCCGCTGCCCAGGTTCCATCTGGCACTTGCTTCCCATGATGCATTTTTCCCAAAAGTAGCACTGCTGATAAAATTCAGGTTGTGTCTTCGGTCAAATACGGTAGGGTAAACCTGTTCAGCATCGTCTCTCTGAACCCAACTCAGGGAATAAGCCAACCAAAAGTATAATTTGCTCAGTTCATATTTTGCAGAAACATCCATACCGTAAGCATTTCCGTGTTCTACCACGTAATTAGGGTCTTTCAAAGAAAGTTTATTGCGGTTGACCACGATCAGCTGGTCAAAATTTTTGTAATACCCTTCCAGGTTGATATCCAGATTGGCTAATGGTGTGAATTCTATTCCTAAGACAGCCTGTTTCGCTTTTTGGAGCTTATTTACAGCATTGCTTTCAGTAAACGGATCATACACTCTTTCTTCCGGGCTGGAGATAAAGCCCACAAAAATATTGACAACATCTCTTTCAGTGGATGTGCTGATCAGGTTTTGTGAATAAAGACCACCGGATGCTTTAATTCTAATGGATTCATTGATATTGTATTTTAGGCTTAACCTTGGTTCAAGTTCAAAATCACCTAAAGAAGCATAAAATTGTGCCCTCAGACCTGGTTCTATGATCCATCCAAGCCATTTGCGGGTCAATTTTATGTAGCCGTTCATCTCGGTCGTATTTTGGAATTCCTGAAAGCTCACCTTGAACGGATTGGTAAATTCAAAATTTGTATAGATGCTGTTGAATTCCAGTCCGTAATTCATTTTTATTTTTT
Source organism: Saprospiraceae bacterium UBA2365 (assembly GCA_002344345.1). GTDB lineage: Bacteria > Bacteroidota > Bacteroidia > Chitinophagales > Saprospiraceae > UBA2365. The sequence goes on along the minus strand of DDTL01000021.1, from coordinate 55,750 downwards.
CTCCGAAATAGGTGAAGTCCACATCTGTACTAAAATGGTTGATTTCGCTGAATCTCGGCAGTCCATCTGCGCTGATCATCTCTGTTTCGTATGCTGTATATCCAAATCCGGCGTCAACCATGATGCTGCTGTTCGAAGGGATGACTTTGAATTTAATGCCTCCGCCGGAGTTGTCCCAGTTAATGTCTGCAACTCTCGGATGGAAATATCGGTCAGTAAAATCGAATCCAAATAGGTCAATCTTTGAACCACTGCCAAGTTGCATGCTTAATTTTCCGTAAAAATCGCTGATTTTGTATGGAAGGCCTATGGAATCGGAAGCATTGATGTAGGGATACAGAATTTTGGCTGTTTTATCAATAAGTGATTGTTTAGTGGTCAAAATGTAGGACATACTAAAGTCTTTGTTTTCACTGAATTTAATGATTGGGCCTTCAGCTAGTAATTTATACATGAAAGGGCTGACAGAAATGATGGATTCATGTCGGACCCCATTTCCGGGTCTTGTTTTAATGTCCACGACGGCAGAGACTCTGCCTCCGTGCTCAACATTGAAACCTCCGGTGAGGACGTCGACGTTGCTGATCAGTTCCGTTTCAAAAACTGAAAATGAGCCGATGCTATGAAAGGGATTGATTATGGTCAAACCATCCAGAGTGATCTTATTCTGGACGGGAGAACCACCCCGTATGAATAATTGTCCACCCTGATCTCCAGTGGCAATGATGCCGGGTAATACCTGTAAATACTGTAATATATCTGCTTCTCCACCGATAGCAGGCAGGGCTTTTATTTCCTTTGGAGAAACTTTTATTACTGAAACATGGGTTTCCGATCTTACCCGTTCACGTTTTGCAGAAATATCGACAACCGCCAGTCCGATGCCCGACGCTTCCAGAGAAAGCTGAATGTATTTGATCTGGCCGGAGAGTAATTCGACAGCTTGTTTTTTAGTTTCGTAACCAATAAATGAGGCAACCAGTGAATAATTACCTTTCGGAACATTGGTTATGCTGAAAAATCCATCATCATCAGTAGTCACTCCAAAATTTGTGTTTTCCAGATAAATATTGGCATAGGCAATAGGATTGCCTGTACCTTTATCATACACATTGCCCCGGATGGTGCCTGTCTGAGCGAAAATCAGATTTACCGTCAATAGAAATAAAGCAAGAAATGAAGCCTTCAGGTATTGCATCTGTCTAATATTTTTTGATTACCTGCTATGGCAGGACTTTGTTATATGGTTAAACAAATTAAATCCAAAATGTATTGAACACAAGTTCTAAATCGTTTAGCCTATGATTTTGATTCGTTGTTTTTTATGCAGAAATATTTTTTACTTCCGGGAAGGCAATGTAATGTGAATCAATGAATTGCCGATCCAACTTATAATTCATCCCATATTTTCCGTGCGTCCCTTCTGTAGTTTTCTACCATCCTGGTCGAGGAAGGAGAATTTCCCTCCTGCTCGGCAGGTGCATTTTTGTAAAGTTCTACTTCCCACCTGGGATTATATCTTTCCGTTTTACAATTGGAATGCAATAGTACCATATCATTTAGTGCCAGTGAAGGGTTGTGGAATATAAATTTCACATTTACCTGTCGGACTTCTTCAATTTCATTATAAAACCAAATTTCATATGGTGGGGCAGAAGGTTCTTCTTCTGATTTAATGATCTCAGTCGGCCGTCCGTATTTCATATAAATCCGTCCTCTGTCTGTTTCAAAGCCATATCCGACATGGGATTTGAATGTCAGATCGATGGCCTGAGCAATTTCTTTAAACTGCTGGTAAGCCAAATGTGGTTCAGAAGGAGATAATTCTGAAAAATAATTCCACAGGAAATATTTTTGTGCATCAATATTTTTTTCTAACATCACCTGTTGCAGCAGCACGCCTTGATTTCCCCTGATCAACGGGGTCAAGGCCTTGAGGATATATTCGATTTCTTCTTTGTCCAGATCGTGTACAAAAGCTTTTCCATAGATACTCTTATCGGGTTGTATGCGGACAAAATCTTTGTATGGATTGCTTCTTTGAAAGCTAACACTTTTGGCATCCAGCAAATTTTTACCCTTGTCAAACCATTCGACTGAAAAAACATAATTTCCTGAAACCAGTTCATTGATAGGGAGTTGCAGGAAAAATGCCTGAAAAGGAATTTTTTCCGTTTTTTTGTATTTTTGAGAGATAAGTGTTTGGTTCTGATCGTTCACTTGCTGATAAATAGCATATCTGATAAAGTTTTCGGAGGTAAAATCCTTGCTGTCGTTGTACAATTCGATATAGGCATGAAGTTGGTTCATGTCAGCAGGGAAAAAATGGAATGCAGAAGGTTGTAAAAAGTAACCGTTTTTGCTGAATGCTTCCATGGAATTATTTTTCTCCATGGAGCTTAATAGTTGAATATCTGAAAGTTGAAAAGTATTTGAATGATCTTCAACCAGTAATGGATATGAAATGTTGTATTTGTTGGACGGGTCATTGACATCGATGGCTTCGACAGAAAAAATGTAAGTACCGGTTTTCAACGGCAGCCTTTTGAGGTCCATGAAATCCTTTGGGACAAAACCTGCCGGACTTAACATGGTAAATTTGTCATAAGCAAAAATGGTGCTATCATGCTGAATCATCAGGGTTATTTGGACGCCTGCCTGTAAGTTATTGTCTTCCAGTGTGTCATATTTGACTGATGAACCCACAACATACAGATATACTTCCAGGTAAGTCTGTTTTTCCGCTTTGAATTGTGCGGATTTGACACTCATGTCCAATCCATAGGATTCGCAGGTCAAAATAAAAGACAGCGCAAAAAATAAAATTATTGATTTTCTTTCCGGAATTGATAACATTATTTTTTTTTAATGGCTTAGAAAGGAGTTAGTTCGATTCTGACCTCATAAGGTAAAAATCATATTTATAGTTTATTATTCTCAGCTCAAGGTGGAGCGTATCATCCTCCATCTTTTTAACGGTTAACTCTTCCAAATCGCTGCCATTTTTGATTTCAATTACAGGATATTTGTAAACAATCTCAAAAGTGTTTTCTGTTCCAAGAAGATTAGTCATCATACGATTTCCGGGATTGAATTCAAAAAATACATTGTCCAGTGTCTGAGTCGGTTTCCCGTTTCTATTTGCTCTGAGCAAGGTCCAATTTCCTTCGATATCCTGGTATTCAATTCTGTCCTTGCAGGAAGAAAGGATTTGGGTGGTTAAAAGTACGATAACGCCAAAAAAAATCAGTTTATGCTTCATTTTTATCATTAAACAGCAAATTACAGGTAAAAGTAATGAATTATTTAAATCTTCGCAAGTAATTTCAGTTTTCCAAAACACCAATTTCAAGACGAAATAGCCATTTTAAATTACTTCTTGCAAAACAATCATCTGAATGGAATAGTTTAACTTCTTATTTTGATGATGACCACTTATTGAAACTGTTTTTGATGTAAAAGCTACATTATTGACTACATTTGTTGAAAAAAAATTATGAATGGCAAAACTGTCGCTATTTCCAATACCATAATGACTGAACTGGTTATGCCCAATGATACCAATCCATTGGGTAACCTGATGGGAGGAAACCTGATGAGGTGGATGGATATCGCCGGTGGAATTTGTGCAGCAAGGCATAGCGAATCTTTCGTGGTGACAGCATCAGTTGATCACGTTTCCTTCAGCGATTCGGTTAAGGTAGGAGAAATTGTTACCCTGAATGCCAGTATAACCAGGGCATTTAACAGTTCGATGGAGGTGTATATTGAAGTGTTTACCGCAACCATACCTGACCAGAAGCCCCGGAAAAGCAATCATGCCTACCTTACATTTGTGGCTCTCGACAAAGCTACAATGAAACCGAAGTTGGTTCCTCCTGTCATCCCATTGACGGAAGAAGAGGAGAAAAGGTATGAGGGCGCTGTGAGGCGAAGGGAACTCCGGCTGATACTCAGTGGCAGAATGGAAGCAAAAGACGCAAAAGACCTGCGGGATTATTTCAATAAACTTTGACGATTTTCTCTTCGACATGAAAATCCAGATCATCAGGAGTAAGCATTAATGTCTGATCTGTAAACAGGGGTAACACTTACATGTAATAAGGCGAAAAACTTCTTGAATTAATATATAAAGTGAATTTCCAGAATAAGCCTGTATCGGGTATAAAATCGTAAATATTTTATTTGCAACAGTTTATATTGCCATATTTGAACAAAAAATGTGGAACCTCCTGGCAGGTAATTCAGGTATAATCAACCTGAATATTTACCTGATACCGATAACAGCCAACACAGGATAGTGGTCGGATAATTGTAACTTGTTTTTACGTTTTTTGGTTATGTGTTTATAAGAACTTACTGTAAAATTCCTGATGAAGATATGGTCGATGGTTCCAATGTTTTCGATTTCCTTATCAAAACCATTGAATGTTGCTTCAGGGCCTTTCAATCCATTTTTAGAAAGATCTTTACCATCTTTCAGGTGTTTTTTGATCTCTTTTATCGGTTCTGATGATGGATTGCAGTTAAAATCACCCATCAGGATCACTTTGTCGTTTTCATTTGTCATTTGTTCAATTTTGGAAATGATCAGTTTTGCCGACATCAACCTGGCCAATTGGCCCATATGATCGAAATGTGTATTGAATACATGGATCCTTTCTCCGGTTTTCAGGTCTTCCAACAACCCGTAGGTGCAAATCCGAGGTAATGCTGCATCCCAGCCAACAGATACTTCGTGGCTGGTTTCAGAAAGCCAGAAGCTCGAGTGAGCCAGAAGATTGAACCTATTTTTATTATAAAAAATCGCAGTGTATTCACCTTTTTCTTTTCCGTCATCTCTTCCGACCCCAAACATCCGGAATTGGGGGATATTTTCAGAAATATAGTCCAGTTGTCTTTTCAATCCTTCCTGGGTGCCTAAAATATCAGGTTGAGCATCCTGAACAAAATTCACAAGTTCTGCTTTCCTTTCATCCCATCTGTTCTCAGCATCATTCGGATTATCCCACCGGAGATTGTAAGTCATCACACGAAATGATTGTCCGTAAACTGGGTTAAAGAACATTGAGGAAATCAATGTTAACTGGAAGATAATCAAATATTTAAACATAATGAGTTCATTAATTGGTTGAAGAAAGGTCCTGTGTGAGTTTATTCGCTTTTTCGATCACTGATTTTTCCATTTCATCCTGATAAGCCATCATGGCTTCATAAAGCTTCTGGTCGGAAGTTGAGAGAATCCTGATCGCCAGCAGCCCTGCGTTTTTGGCTGCGTTCAACGCAACAGTGGCAACAGGGATGCCATTAGGCATTTGTAAAATTGACAATATTGAATCCCAGCCTTCTATAGAATTCGAAGATTTGACAGGCACACCGATCACAGGCAATCCGGTGAGTGAAGCTGTCATACCGGGCAGATGTGCAGCGCCTCCCGCGCCAGCTATGATCACCCTCACGCCCCTTGAGTAGGCTGTTTTTGCGAAATCGAACATTCTTTGGGGCGTTCTGTGAGCTGAAACTATACTGATCTCATAGTTAACACCGAATGCATCAAGTATGTCGCCGGCATCTTTCATGACAGGCAGGTCCGAATCAGAACCCATGATGATGCTTACTAAAACAGGTTTATTATACATTTGTGAGTTTTATTTTAAAAGAATAAAAACTTATACAGATATGACTTTAAGCTTCTCTTTAATGTACATGGCTTTCATATGTGCATCGGTGATATTTTCATCTATAATGGTTACATGCCCCATTTTTCGGGCAGGTTTGGTCTCTTTTTTTCCATACCAATGAATGTATACGTTCTCCATAGCCATGACGTCCTCTATACCCGTTAGTATGGGAGTTCCCTGATACCCTGGTTCACCCAAAAGGTTGATCATCACAGATGTTTTGGTAGAAACGGGAGCAATAAGCGGAAAGCCCAGAATGGCTCTTGCAAACTGTTCAAACTGAGATACATTGCAAGCTTCGATGGTGTGATGTCCGGAATTGTGAGGTCTCGGAGCAATTTCATTTACAAAAAGCTGGTCATCGGTGTCAATGAATAATTCAACAGCCAGTAAACCGATGATTTGGGTCTGTTCAGCAAGTTCACGGGACAAATTAACTGCTTTTTCCAGGTTCTCAGGAGCCAGTTGAGCCGGACAAACCAATTCGTCGAGCAGGTTGGCTTCCTGGTTAAATTTCATCTCAACCGGCGGAAATACTTCAACCTGTCCCTGTGGATTGCGGGCAACGATCACACCCAGTTCTGTTTTAATGTCTATTTTTTTTTCTACCACAGATGGTATATCCATGATTTTATCCAGTTCGCCATCGTGTTGTATGACGGCAACACCCCTGCCATCGTAACCTTCAGTCCGGGATTTTTGCACAAAAGGAAACTGAATCTCATTTGAAGCGATTTTTTTGAGGATATCCTCTTTGTTTTTGACCAGGATGAAAGGAGCAGTAGGCATTCCTTTTGAAATATAGAGCTGTTTTTGCAAGCCTTTATCAATGATTTTGCGCAGTATGTCCGGATCCGGGTATACTTTTACTCCTCTGCTTTTAAGATGATCCAGCGCTTCAATGTTGACATGCTCAATTTCAACGCTGATCACATCTACCGTGTTGCCAAACTGGATGACGTCATCATACGATTTAAAATTGCCTTCGATGAATTGTGTGCAATAATTGGCTGCAGGCATGTCATTCGAAACATCCATGACAGCTATATGCTGATGCCACTTTGAAACGGCTTCACAAACCATTTTCCCCAATTGTCCGCCTCCAAGTATTCCGATTCTTTTGTTTGACAGCATGTAAGTAGAATTTACTACGCAAAAATATGAATTACAGCTTAAAGTTTTTATATATTTACCTCTGGACTTAAAGTTTTAAGGATAAATTTTGGTATATGCGTACGTTGATCATAAAAGATGCCCAAATCATTAATGAGCATTCCATCATCCATGGAGATATTTTTATCAGGGATGGCAGGATTGAACAAATAGCACCTGTGATTCATAAAGCAGCAGATCGTGAGTTGGTCGCTACCGGGAAATGGGTCATTCCTGGTGTAATTGATGACCAGGTGCATTTCAGACAGCCTGGAATGGAGTACAAAGCTGATATTTTCACGGAATCCAGGGCTGCATTGGCCGGAGGCGTAACCAGTTTCATGGAGATGCCCAATACAAAACCGCCGACATTGACACAGGAAGCATTGGATGAAAAATATAATTTGGGAAAAACGAATTCTGCGGTCAATTATTCTTTTTATATGGGCGCATCCAATGACAATCTGGAGGAAGTGTTGAAAACAGATCCAAAAAATGTTTGTGGCATCAAGGTGTTCATGGGTTCCAGCACAGGTAATATGTTGGTTGATGATGAGCAGGTGCTGGAATCTCTTTTCAGCAGTGTTCCGATGCTGATCGCAACCCATTGCGAAGATGAGCGAACCATCAGGAGCAATCAGGAATCTTATTATAATCGATACAAAGATGGACTGCATGCCCGGTTTCATCCTGAAATCAGGTCAGATGAAGCGTGTTATTTATCCAGTTCAAAAGCTGTAGCGCTGGCAAAAAAATACGGTACCCGTTTGCATGTATTGCATTTGACTTCTGCAAAAGAAATGTCACTGTTTTCCAATGAGGTGCCATTAAAAGACAAAAGGATCACATCAGAGGTATGCGTTCACCACCTTTACTACAATGATATGGACTATGAAAGGCTGGGCAATGGTTTGAAATGCAACCCTGCGGTCAAAAGTGAACAAGACAGAATCGCTTTGTGGGAAGCATTGATGGACGATCGGCTGGACGTTATCGCAACGGATCACGCGCCTCATACTATTGAAGAAAAATCTGAGCATTACCTGAAGGCTCCTTCAGGTTTGCCCCTGGTACAGCACAGTCTTTATGTCATGCTTGATTTCTATACTAAAGGCATGATTACGCTGGAACAGATCGTTCACAAAATGTGTCATGCGCCTGCAGAGGTTTTCAGGGTCAAGGAAAGAGGATATATCAGGGAAGGCTATTGGGCTGATCTGGTGGTACTCGATATGGATCACCGATGGGAAGTGAATAAAGGAAACCTTTTGGCTAAATGTAAATGGTCTACGTTTGAAGGAACGCATTTCAACCAAAAAATATCCCATACTTTGGTCAATGGTCAGGTTTTGTGGGAAAATGATCGCTTTATAGACATTGGGGCAGCGCAACGGCTTGAATTTATTAATTGACCTGCGATGTGAATAATCAATGAAGGATTCTTTGAAATGGAATTGGTTTTATTCAGAAATGAGGTATGGAGGAAGTTTGTCCAAAAAGAGGGTGGGGCAAAAAATATTGAAAATCAACAAATTGGACAATTTTAAACAGATTCAAAAAATCGGAACTTGATCGTATTGTATATCGAATTTCCAGACAATTACTGATTCAGCCAATAAATTAAAATAATTTTCCCAAAACAGCTGATGAGCCCTATACTGAATGGAATAATAATCCCATCGGCTTTTCGTGTTTTTATATAAGAAAGTGCGTAAAAAGAATATATAACAAAATTTGATATACTTACTTTTTCATTTTTTTGAAAAAAGCATCATATTTCCACAAGATATCCTTAAATAATATCAATTGGGCCAGATAGAAATCACCGCGGTTGGTCATGATAAAAAACCTTTCTGCTTTTCCCTCCTTGAAGTGTTCAGTGAAATCTGCCGGTGCTGCGTAGGAAATATCATCAGGATCAGGAATATAAAAAAAAGACAATTCTTCGGCTTTCCCATCTGTTTTGGTGATCCTCATTTCACAAAACGGGGTCTGCTTGAGGATGTTTTCTTTGGCAGGATTCTTATTCTCAATATACTCCGCATATTTTTGGCCGAAACCGGATAAATAGGCTTCGATCAATGCAGGGTCTTGTTCGCCCCCAATTGCTTTTTGAAACGGGTGAAGGGTTGAAATCTGACCATCTTTAAATTTGAAAGAGAATTTTTTATTGAAAGGGTAGGATACTTCAATCGATTGGATGGATTCTTTAGGAATTTCTACTACTGCCAGATCCCTGAATTGTTCCAGGGTGTAATTGAACCTGGTATGAATATTACCTTCCACCGTTGGTAATTTCATTACAAAAGGGATATCATATCCGTCCATCACATAATATGAACCTCTTCCGTCCGTTGGTGAAGATCCTATATAATATGATTTTATTTTTTTATTCCTTTTATTGAATAAGTCTACCTTGATCCCATGTTTGAGAAATCCTTTCATGATCTCTTCTTTTGCGCTGTTTGGCGGAACATAATCGATCTGGACATTTTTTATGGCGTCCAGCATATTGTCCATTACATTTTTATTGACTTTGAATTTGTCATTGACCATCCATCTGTCTCCATTGCGTGTAAAATGGAAGGGTGGCTCTCCTGTTTTGTTGACCACAATGATCTTTTCGATGGATTCTACATCCTCCACAGCAAATTCCCTGTATGAAAAATCATAGGAACTCATTACATTGTTGGATTTGATCAGGTACCATGCGCCAAGTCCTAAAACAAGCAATACGATTCCAGGTATCAGATATTTTTTCATTAGTACATTTTTTGATCTTCTTTTTCAGCTATTTGGAGTCTTTTAGGAAAAATACAGTCTATCTTGTGGATCTCTTGTATTTTTCATGTGTATTTCACACTCTTTTTTGTCGTTTTTACTGTTACAAATGCCTTTCTCATTTCCATATAAAATAACATTTTTGGCAGATGCTTCTTTATTTATAACAGGAAAAATGCCGACTTTTGCGGCATATCATTCATTTATTTTTGCAAAAATATCGGTTATGTGTTGATTTGATCAGATATTTTTAATTTAATAACAATTTTAAGCAGGTTTTTGATCGAAGCATTTCAATGAATGCAACTAATGAACGAACAGAATGCTGAAATTGTATGCTGACTGGTGAATTGAACCCTGAAGTTCCTTTTTTATCAAATGGAAATGTTTATGAAAAATATTGGCTATTCATGTGAATATCAGTATTTATGAAATTTATGTCTGTTATGTAATCAAAGCAGTATGAGTGATCTTTATGAAAACGATCCAAAAATAAGATATAAATTTTTTCTGTCTATTTTTTTGTAGATAGTTTTGCTGTTTTTACAGGTTGAAACTGCATAAAAAAATTAGGAAAAATCAACCAAAACTTCGTAAAGTCCAATGAAATGATCCCATTAACCGTACCATCGATTTGCTGTTAATGATTGGCAGGTACTATAATGTGTTTTGAAATATTTTATGATGTTGCCAATGCTTCTATTAAACTCCTGCAACCACCATTCCGTAAATACTCGGTGTGTTCATCAATGGTATTAAAACTTGTTTGACTAATAATTTTACACAAAACTTCGGAATTTGTTTGTGAGTAAAATGCCTCCAAAACTTTTTTTGCATCCGGATTATGAAACATCTGTTGAGTTTTTCCTTCATTATTTTTTTCCCAATTCAACATTTTATACCATATCGCAGCGCTTAATGCTCCGCAAGCATGTCCACTCAATCCTAATCCACCTGCGAAACCTGCTACCATAACCGATTCTTCCTCAGAACCACCCATTTTTTTGATTAGCTCAGTTGAGCAGCTGAAACAGGGCTGTTTGAATTTGATGTTTTCGGATAGGCCATGATTGGCAGCCTTAACAGCTTCCGGAGTCCATTTGACCATCAGGTTGAAGCAGGGACTGAATACCATCCCTTTTGCCAGGGCTTTTATGGTATAAAGCGTCCGCTCGAATTTGCTTTCCCAATTCACTTTTGCGATATCACGACAGTTTGCAGAACGGGTTCTTTTTTTGAAAGACTCAACAAGCAATTGGGATGTGTGAATCGCGGTTGCAACGGCCATATTTTTATCATAATATCTTTTATAAGCTTCTGCGCCCGCGGCCAAAGCGACTCCCCAAAGCATTCCGCACTGATGTCCTTTCTGAGCAATGCCTCCTGCCAGCATATCAGATGCCTTTTCTTCCCTGGACTTATTATTATCAAACTCATGATTCAATAGGTGAAACATGGCATGGGAACAAGCCCCGCATTTCCAAAATGTTTTCCGTGGATTTAAGCTTTTTTTGACTGGAGTATCCATAAGAATTGAATTGATTGAATGATTATGATTTTTAATTATTTTTCTGAAAGCTCAATTTATTAATTTGATTTTTATCCAAGTTTTACAATGTGACATCAAAGTATCTGATTGATTTCGTCCCTGAGTTTTCAACTTATTACGCGCTACTTTGACTAAAGGAGCAGGAAAAATCTCAATTTGTCTTTCAAGAATGGTTTTTCATAGTTTTAATCATTCTGAAATTGATCAATTCTTTGTTTTTTGACTTTTTGAATTGCTGTTTTTCTACAACATATCCGTGTTTTTCAAAAAAACCTTTTGCAGTGATGCTTACATCAGAATAAATCAATTCGTTTTCTTGTTCTTTGGCTTTTCGTTCGATCATCCTTAACAAACCAACTGCCACGCCAAGTTTTTGAAAGTCTTTATGCGTGAACATAAAATCCAGATATCCATCAGCAGCCAAAGAACTGAATCCTACGATTTTATTTTCTATGATGGCTTTAATAAAGTACTGTTTTTCAATTTTTTCTTTCCATCTATCATGATCCGTCCACCAAGAAGACCAATCTTCAATTTCATCTGACGGATAATCTTTTGAGTTCACGTTTTGGATGGTATCCCGAAATAGTTCAGTGATCACTTGGGTATCCTTTGGGTCAGCACGGAAAATCTTTATTGCTGAATTGCATAAATCCAAACTGTAAAACCCATTGGAATTCAATCTAAAACCATTGTTTTCAAGTACTTTAATGGAGGCTTTATTTCCTTCAGCAGGGTCAGCTATGATGTGATCATACTCATTTATTGATTTGATGGTATCTACGAAAGTTCGTACTATTTTCGAACCATATCCTTTCCCCAAATATTCTTTATCCCCAATGAGATAATCCATCCCGACTGTGCCGATGGGTTCCTGCGACCAATCACCGAGTGGCGCTTTATCAGTTTCGTAATATTGAAGAAAACCAATGGGATGAGTGCATTCCACAATGAAATACTTTATCCAGTCAGCGCTTAAATTTTCAGTGATTTCTTTAAGCCAAACCGTAGGATCACCCCAATGTTTTTGGATGTAGTCCTGTGCTAACCAAATTAGCAACAAATTCAAATCCTCTGGTTTGAAAGATCTTATTTTCATTAATGTATGGTTTTACACGAATGCCTGTACATATTCCAATATGTTTCAGAAATAGTATAGCTTTGAAGGAATTTACCCTGCCGGTTTCACATTATCCGGTTCAGGATGCATATCGCCTCCTACGGTAATAATTGAATCCCAATCCAAAAGCAATCAGGAACAAAAGAGGAATACCGATATTGACCATCTGCCAAAGGCTCATTTCATTCGTGGCTTTAATGGTGTCAAGCATTTTGAACTTGACTTTTTTACTTCTGGCAGAGATCACACCTCTTTTTTCAACCATATATTCCACTGAATTCGTGATAAAATCCTCATTCCCGATAAAAGTATATTGTACCCATTTATTGAACCCTATGGGAGAAATTTTATCGGTTTGGCTGTCATAAAGATTTTTTATAAAATCTCCGTCTGACACAAAGATCATTTTACCGGGTTTCTCACTTTTTTCCCTGAAAGGTTCTTTGATCTGTTGTAGCATTTCTTTGGTACCCTGAGAAAGTTTGTTCCTGAAATAAGACTCAAATTCTCCTTCTAGCAAAACCGCTAATGGCAGATGAGGTTTATTGAACCGATCCACTTCAGGAGGATACTTGAGGATCTCAAAGGTGACGCGGGCCGGACTCAACTGGAACCTGCTGTATTTCGATGATTTTAACAATATGGTCTTTTTCACCCTGGTGCTCGTTTGGATCGTATCGATCGAACTCGGGTCATAAAGGTTCATTTTATCCAGATTGGAAACGATAGGATGTGCTCCTTCCGGATCCACCAATAAATGGTAGTACCAGTCAAAACTTTCTATTTGCGGTTTATTGCCCTGGATACCAACAACCTGTGGGATTCTTGTGCATGACAAATCCTGCACGAGATTGGGCAGGATCCTGATACCATATTTAAACCAAAGGTCATCAAGATTGAGCGGGTAGGGTTCAGGAATATAGAATTTTTGTTTATTGATACTATCCAGATTCATGTTCAGCCGGTCAATCAGCCAAATAATATTTCCTCCTTTCATAAGGTATTGATCGATCAGAAACTGATTTTTAGGGCTGAAGGGTTGTGTAGGCTTAGCTACGATCAGAAGGTCCAATTCTGCAGGTATCGTATGTACGCTGTCCAGATTGATGCGTCCAACCTGATAATACTGCAGTAATTTGTTTTCAAGTCTCGCAGTCTGCTTTTCGTTCAATTCGCCTTTCCCCTCAGTAAACAGGATGGTTGGACTGTCTTTCTGCCTCAGTTTTTGGATAGCATTGGCAAATTTATATTCGAGCATGGAAATCGAATTATTGATCCATGTTTCTTCATTCACATCTGTAGTCATCGGTTCAAGGAGATTGACCACAAATTTCCTTTTACCATAATGGAAAATGGCATAAGGAAAAATATAGTTGACACTGGTACTTTCTGTGGTATTGGTTTTGATTCCGATACCAACCATACCATCTTTACGGAGCAATTCCACCGCCTGGTTGACTTCTTCCACATTGCCTTTCAGCGGATTTTCAAAATCATATTCAATATGTGAATTGATATTGTTAAAATCCCGAAGCATTTCATTTGCAGATTCCTGTATCTTCTTATATAAGGCAGGAAAATTGCCATCGAGCAATACTTTGACATAGATCACATCATCCTGTTCTTTCAATAGGTTCCTGGTGGTTTTGGTCAAAGTATATCGTTTGTCCCCGGTAAAATCAACCGCAATATGGAAAAATGCACTGATCACATTGATCATCAGTATAATCCCGATGATCATCAGCAGTTGAATGATATTGAAGGAATGTTTTTTCATTTGAAAGTTTTTTATTTGTCTGTCACCAGCTGCGTTGAATCTTAAATCATAAAACTCCATACAACCGGTTAAAATCAGGCTGATTTTTTTCCAATTGCCTGAATATAACCAGGATTTTTACTTCTTGTTTTTTTGCAAAAAATAATAGGTTAACAAAAGAAAAATCATGTCTGCTGATAAAAAGTATATGACATCCCGCGAATCAATGATGCCTCTGCTGATCGAAAGGTAATGGTAGTTGATACCTAGTTTCTGGATCACAACGTCCAAATTCCCTGCAAATACAGGCAAAGTACCTGTGTATTCAAATCCCCAGTGTGTAATAAAACACAAAAAGGTACCAATGACAAATGCAACCACTTGATTGGAAGTCAAAACGGAGGAGAAAGTACCGATTGACACAAACACAGATGCCAGTAAAATTAAACCTATATAGGAACCTATCACCGCTCCGGTATCGATATTTCCTTTAGGTAAACCTAATTGATAGACTGAATAATAATAGATCACGGTAGGTATCAGTGCAAAAATGATCAGACTGAGATTTGCCAGATATTTACCCATTACAATCTGCCAGTTTCTGACAGGTTTGGTCATCAGCAATTCAATCGTTCCGGCCTGTCTTTCCTCTGAAAAACTATGCATTGTAATGGCAGGAATGATAAAGGTGAATATGGTCGGAGCCATGTAAAACAGGACACTCATATCAGCAAAATTACTATATGGCACAGCTGTGTCCGGCCAAACCCACATTACCAAACCCATGAAAATAAGGAAAACCCCGATCACGATATAGGCGATCAGTGAACTGAAAAAATTCGATAATTCTTTTATATATATGGCAATCATCACTATTTGGTTAAGGATTGGAATACATTTTCAACGCTGATCTCCTGCTTCTGCAACCCGATGAGTGGCAATTGTTTGTTTTGAGCGAGCCCCAGCAATTCTTTTCTCAGGGTGATCTCTGATTTGCCGTCTATTTCATAAACATAATTTCCCTTCTTTTTACAGCTGATGAATCCGCTCAGCTGGCGGAATATCTTTTCATCCACTGGTCCCTCAAACTCAACAAGAACCCTGTCAAAACCAGCTTTCTTGTATTTTTCAAGGTATTGGATGTGGTCATCCACTACGATCTGTCCTTCGTGAATGATCACAACCCGATCACATAGGGCTTCAACTTCCTGCATGATGTGAGTGGAAAAAATCAGAGTTTTTTCTTCCCCGAGTTTTCGGATCAGACTGCGAATATCACCCAATTGATTCGGATCCAATCCCGAAGTAGGCTCATCCAGGATCAGCACTTCAGGATCGTGGAGCATAGCCTGAGCCAGTCCGACACGTTGCCTGTAACCTTTGGATAAAGCTTTGATCTTTTTGTTTTGTTCCTTGGTTAAACCGGTTTTTGCGATCATATCATTTATGATCTCTTTTTTATGGTCCAGGCGATGCAAGGAAGCAATGAATCCTAAATATTCCTTTACATACATATGGTCATATAAAGGATTGTTTTCCGGTAAATAACCGATTTTTTGCTTGATCTCAATGGGTTCTTCCAGGGCATTCAAACCACAGACTTCAACAGAACCACTGTCCGCTTTTACATAACCTGTGATGATCTTCATGGTGGTCGATTTTCCGGCTCCGTTAGGGCCTAAAAATCCCAGTATTTCACCCTTTGTTGCCTGGAGACTGATATTGTCCAATACCAGTTGTTCACCATACCTTTTTGTTAAGCTTTCAATCTTAATACTCATATCAGGTAATTTCTAAATTTCTATTGGTTATCGAAATTGTTGCGGGAAACGTACTTTCCAGCTTTGAAATTTTAAATCAAACGAATAAACCGGAAATTTATGTTCATTTTAGTATTTTTTTCAGATCCGGCGGGCTGTATTGGACAGATTTAAACACTTTTCCATCAGATTTTCTGTAAACAAGGAATTCATCCCCAACTTTTTTGATCACTGATTCCATACCTCGTTCCTTTTCATAATAGCTTCGGGTGGCTTCTGCTTCTTCCAGCGTTTTACAGGGTTTACTCATATTGCTTCGCTGAACTTCGTCAAAAAGTTCTTTGAATTTATACCCCAAACCGAATTCAAGTATTGCGCCCGACAATACATATTGCAAATCACAAAAAGCATCTGCAACTTCCACAAGATCATTGGCATCAATGGCTGCTTTCAACTCCTTCAATTCTTCTTCAAGCAATGAAATTCTTAATTCGATTCTTTCTTTCGAAGGAATGACTGGTTGGTCAAGGACAGGCAACTGAAATATTCTGTGAAATTGCGCTACATTATTTAACGCTTCAGGCTCAAACATTTTTTTTTCCTCCATCTCAAAACACCTTTTTTGGTTTTTTTGTGGGGCAAATGTACATCAACTCACATATATTAAAATCATTTATGGAATTAATCTGCTAATATCCATGCGTCTTTTTCGATTTTCTCTTTTATATCATTCAAAACTGAGTCTGTTTGTGTTGCAGGATGATCCATTAAAATGCCTGTCCTGTAATATTCTTCGTATTTTATCACGAATCCCTGATAGCCCCCGGATTCTATAGAGTGTAACATTTTTTTAACTTCATCAGGCATCTTGAAAGAACCGACAATTATGATCAAAGGGTTTGAAATCTGCGATTTATTTTGCTGTGACAGTTCAATTATCCGGTTGATTTCTTCATGACTTGGTTTAGCTTCATCGGTTTTGGGAACTGTTACTTTTTTCTTTGCTTCTATTGTTGAATTGATTTCAGGTTGTTCTGTTTCAGGGGATATTTCTTTTAGAGGCATTTGCATTTCCTGAGTGTCTGAAATAACTGGTTCTTCCTCAAAAATATTTGTACTATCATAATTCGGAGGTTCAGTTGATGCTTCGATTGTTTTATGATCGGATTCCGATGAGCCGGTAAATGGTTTGAATCCTGCAAAATAGCTGATTCCCAATGATAACAGAAAAGCTGCCAAAATGATCCCTGTCAGATATACGTACCATGGAATGACTGCTTTTTTAGAAGATTCCAGCGGATCACTTGAAACTGCTCTCTGAATTGAAGCTTCCTGCTGGATTTTTTGCAGGTATTGTTGTGGCTGGTAATAGTTGAGAGGAAGATCCGGGTAAGCGAACTCCAGACATTTTTGAAGTTCAATATCTGCTTCAAATTTGACTTTCTGGCGATCATCCAGGTAGATTCGACCCAGTGCAGGAATGATCAGATTCCCTTTCTCTCTGAGGCTCGAATTAAAATATTTTTCCTGTTCATTGATCAGGGTTTCGACCTCTTCATCATTCGTTTTGAATCCCGATTTTAGCCATTTTTTGTAATTTGAAAGTTCAGATGGACTGGTGGATGAAATGAAATAAGAAGTTTTTGGTCCGTAGATGCGGAATTCATGTTGGACTGCCCTGG
This sequence comes from Saprospiraceae bacterium UBA2365, assembly GCA_002344345.1. Classification (GTDB taxonomy): domain Bacteria; phylum Bacteroidota; class Bacteroidia; order Chitinophagales; family Saprospiraceae; genus UBA2365. Next base: position 38,269 of record DDTL01000021.1, on the reverse strand, counting down.
CAGAATTTTGATCAAGGTTCAAAGTCCCGATACCCGGCAAAACGAGTTTGCCATAGGTAAATAAATACGATATCAATTCGTATGATCTAATCATTTATTCCCATTGAACCTGTATCCGGTCAGTTTATCTTTTTAGCATGTGAACAATATTTGAACCTGAATGGCCATTCTGTATCCGATAATTTGCGCTCGATGATGAATCCTATCAAAATATACCAAAAGCAATAAAATTGTAAATACAAAAAGAGCCGTGAATGAACACAGCTCTTTTATAACATTCAAATATCGTGCCTTTTTTACCTTAATACAGTAATGTCACCTGAATATCGCAATTCTTTATTCTCTACAGTTAAAATAACGATGTCGTAAACATAGACACCGGGCAAAACATAATTGCCGTTCAGGCGGCCGTCCCAACCTGAGGCCTGATCGTTGGTTCTCAGATTTTGACCACCAAACACCTGTTCGCCCCATCTGTCAAAAATATTCATGGATTTAATGGTGCCTACACTGTTGTCTGATTTGATGTAGAAAATATCATTTTCACCGTCGCCGTTGGGTGAGAAAATATTCGGGATATATACATCCACTATTTCCTCGAAACGGATGGTAAAACAATCACTTTCTGTACAAGCTTGTCCATTGTAGCTGACTTCAACACAGATATTGGTCTGTTCCTTGATATTCAGACTGATGGAAGTACAGTTTGCTCCCTGACAGATTGTGTCTCCATTTTCAACAAACCAGAGATATGTGGCATCAGCAGGTGTATTGGCAAAACTTAAAGTGTACACTCCGGTTTTTTCTTCCTGCAAAACTTCATCACCGTTGATTTGAGGTATGATCAAAGGAGGATTGTTGATGTTAGCTGTCCTGCTTGCCTGACAACCGTTGTCATCTACGATATTGACGGTATATGAGCCTGGCAATAATCCCGGAATGGTCAGTCTGTCTGTATTTTCTCCGTTTACAGTGATGGTATACGGCTCAACACCACTGCTGACACCCAAAATAAGAGAACCATCCGTCATATCATGACATGCAGGATCCGTTGCCTGAACATTGAAATTCACTGCAGGATAAATGGTCAGAGCATCTGAGTGATCGTAATTGCAATTTACAAGGTTATAATTCACCGTGTAAACATATTCCCCTGGTGTCAGATTGGTCGTGTTGATCACGCCATTGCTGTTGATACCGGTGCCGGACCAGGTGATCGTTCCACCTGTAGTTCCTATGATTGCCGGGCTGAGGTTTATACTGGCAGGAAGCAGGTTGGCACAATAATCTTCTGGTAAACCATTTATGGTAAGTTCCAATGCTTCGCAAGCATCTGCTTCACAGGTTATGAAACTTGAAACTCCCGGACAAAGGCAATTGCTGATGACCCTTAATTCTGCATTGATAGTCTGTTCAGGATCAAGTCCTGTGATGGTGACACTTGTTCCTTGCGTTGTTGTAAATAAGTTGCCATCTACCCAAATCTCATAAGAATCGGCGCAATCTACCGGATTCCATGTAAATGATACCTGATCAGTAGTAGTATTAGCCGGATTGCAGGAAAGGATCGGAGCTACAAGCTCAGGCTCTACAACTATTGTTTGTAAATATGGAGCAGTTTCACATATACTGTTGGCAACGACCAGAGAAAGCTGATAACTACCGGGAGCATCCCAACTAAGGTCAAACACCGTTGGGGATACAATCTGAATGTCTGCACCTGAAGCATCCCAATCGTAAGTATATGCTGAATTGAAATTGTTCAAAGTCATTCGGATCTCATCTGTTATACAGATCCTGTCTGTACTCAGACTGAATTGAGCGGTTGGCTGTGCCAACACGGTGACCGTCAATGTTCTTATAATATTGCAAGCACCTTCTGCATACCTGTAAGTGATGGTATGTGTGCCTACGCCTGCTGTTGCCGGATTAAACAATCCGGATGCGTTCACACCGGGTCCTGACCAGGTGGTTGTCCCATTTGTAGTTGCTCCTGTCAGCTGGGCAACCAATTGTCTTGGCTGTACATTGGTTGTCAGACAAATAGGTGTATTGTCATGTGTAAATGAAACATTAAACACCGGACAATCCTGAGCTACACAGGATCCTGAACCAATCGGATTCGGACAAACACCATCATTCACACCAATGACATTGATATTGACCTGTTGTCCTTGAGATAAACCGTTCACTGTCCATGTTCCGGTAAATTGATTACCTACCTGAACACCGTCAATATATATAATATAGCTACCCAGTTGTGGATTGGTATCCCAACTGAAAGTGACACTTTCTGTTGAGGTTAAGGGACATGCAATAGTGATATCAGGTACACGTTCTTCTACAAAAACAGTTCGTGTCTGCAAATTTGATACACAACCGTTTTGTTCAACCTGCAATGTAATTGTTTTCCAACCATCATCGTCCCATTCAAGTATATGTTGTCCCAGTCCTGAACCTGTTACATTTGTAGGTGAATCAAATGACCAGGTTGGATTGCCTGAAGGTGCATTTCCCGTATAATTGATCACAAGATTCTGGTCGTTGCAGATCGAATCCTCAGATGTAGTGAAAGTTGATGTAGGGATGGCATAAACATGGATCAATGCCTGATCATTGAAAGTGCAATCATCCAGGAAATAGCTTAAAACGATCTGGTGGGTACCAATGCCTGCTACATTCGGATCAAATACACCTGTAGTTGGATTGATGATGCCGGGGCCTGACCAGGTCTTCGTACCATTGCCAGGGGAATTCAACACATGCCCCAAAACAAATGGAGCCATTCCCGGCAAATAGCAGACTGATGTATCTGCCGCCATGATGTTTAATGAAACATTGGGGCAATCCAGCGCTGCACAGGTGATGGTATCAGAAGTTGTGGGGCATTTTCCGTCTGAAAGTGCAAAAACGATGATACTGACTTCATCCAATGGATTCAACCCTGTTACAGTATATGCATTTCCATTCAGCGTGCCGCTGGTTCCTGAAACCAGTTCAATGTTGTATCCTGCAGAATTTGGAACATCAAACCAACTGAAAACGATTTGGGTCTGATTGGAAGAGCATGAAACAACAGGATCTGCAAGAGGCTGTTCCACCATTACGGTTCCGGTAGATAATACTGATTCACAGCCATTTGTTTCCACTATATACAAGGTCACCAGTTTTTCACCAGATTGATCCCATTCGATATTGTAGGGACCAGCTCCAAGATCATTGGTGCCGGAAACATCCAGACCACCACTGAAATTCCATGTATAGGTTGCATTTTCAGAAGCATTTCCTGTATATTGGATCAGAGCAGGATCAGTCATACAGATCGTATCAGGTAATACGAATATTGAGCTCGGTCCGCTGTTGATGACCACATTTTCACAATGCCAGTCTGAGATGCCACACGTATTGGTTGCCCTGACGCATACTTGTCCTCCGTTACTTCCGGTCCAGTCTATAAATAATATACCGGTCAACGGATCAAAATCTGCAGAGGCTACATCTGCAGGATAAGTCCATTGATATTGATTCAAAGGATTGGTAAAGACAGAATACATCACTTCTTCACCCGTATTGTTGCAATAATCCAGTGTCCAGCCTGTTGGAACTGGTGTATCCGGCAACAGATCATCAAAATCAATTTGAACGCTTTGTTCAAGAACTATATCACAGACCAAACCGTTTTTGTTCAGGATGACAGTGGCAGAATACAAACCTTCTTCAGTTACTGTAATCGCATAGGGTGGCGTGGTCAATAATCCTCCGATAGGTATGCCTCCAACATTCCACTGAACTGCCACACTGGTCATATCTTCTGGTTTGAGGATGATATCTTCGAGTCTTAGAACAAATTGGGCGTCTCCAATGCATTCAGGACCTACCATGTTAAAAAACTGAACATCCAGATAGGTTAGCTGAAAATCTACCAGCTTGTCACAACCATTGGCTGAGCCGCCAGGAATGGTGATGATCTGACCCAAAATATCATCAGAGAATACATTTCCATAATAATCGATCAGATCACCCTGACAGGCAAAAGTATCCACCTCAGCTTCTTCAATTTCCAATGCTGTGATTTCAATGGTCTGATCATATATGCAACCGAATTCATTTGTCAGTGAGATTTCCTGTACACCGGCTTCAGTGATGGCAGGTCCTTCCCATAGGTTGGGTGTATAACCATCAGCCAGTACGTTTTCACATACACTTTCAGGATCCAGCACCTGATCAGGCAGTTCGTACGCAGTGATCGTGATACATTCAATGGTTGAATCATCACATGGGCTTGTACCTTGGCCACACAATTCGTAAGTACCTGGTGTATCAAAGCTCAATGTGATGGTTTGTTGGTCTGAAATTCCCGTTTGGGTACCATCGATGGTCCATATATATGAATCTGCATCATCGCAACCATCAAGGGTGAACTCTACCGGAACATCCAGACAGATCTGATTGTCAGGAAATTCAAAATTTGAAATCCCTGTTGGATCTGTCATCTGATAACTTCCTCCTCCTTCAACAATTTCTATCCAGTAGGTACATTGTGTTGAATTGCAACCATCGATCACCAGATAATAAACCTGCCCGGGTTCGAAATTGCTGGAAGTGACCGTCAAATCTCCGGGTGTCAGACATGGGATCGCTTCGCAGACAACCCATTCATCTTCCGTACAATCTGTATAGATAGCGAATTGTACCCCTAAATCACCTGATTGAACCACACAGTTTGTCGCATGAATGATCAGACTTACTGTATAATCTGCTGCCATAAATGCGAACCAGCTTGGATTTTGATAAGCAGATCCGCTGGTTCCGCATATCGGTCCATAATTGGTGAATTGAGGCAACATATTCGTGCAAAATTCATTGATCTCATATATATTACAAAGTACATTTTGTTCGGCAGTCTGACAGTTGGGATATGTATCCTGGTTACAATCAGCCGGTGGTTCAACATAAAAACCACAGTCTATTGTGACATCCTGTTGTGCGGAAATCAGCGTTACCGGATCTGAAAATGGTCCGTCACTGTCAACAGTTGCGTCAGCTCCTGCCTGTCTTATGGTCGTATTAAAGGTAGGTGGTTCCACAAATTCAACAGTGTAAGAACCTGGTGCCAGATCGGAAAAGGTATAAAAACCACCACCATCTGTTACCTCAGTCAATGGAGTGATCGGCACACCTGCACCTGTTACACCAGTTAACCGAACAACCACATCTGATAAGTTAGGCTCTCCACCATCCTGTATGCCGTCCGTATTCTGATCTCTCCAGCAATAATTGCCGATAAGTCCATATCTGAAAAATCCAGCATCTACGTGATTGATGGTTTCGTTTGACATTACGGTATATGGGTCAGTTTGTCCGGTCAATTCATTGGCATCACTGTCATTATCGTCGCCCGTCATGTCCTGTGCAGTAATGATATAGCCAGGTTGACTGAAATCGAGGGTATATGTATCAGGTTTAAGGTCATCAAATTCATAAAAACCTGCACCATCAGAAACTGTATTTCCCATCAAACCATCTGATGCCCTTGTCCAGGAGATGGAAACACCTCCTATGCCGGGTTCACCACCATCCTGAACACCGTTTCCGTTCATATCTTGCCAAACGAAATCTCCGATCGTAGCATATTGATACATACCGGCATCCCAGATATCCTGATCTTCATCGCTCACAACATCAAAGAATATGGTCTGCCCTGTACCAGGATTGGGATCAGAATCTTCATCATCCGCTCCTTCATCCTGTAAAGTTATAGCATCATATCCCCCCGCCAGCGCAAATGTTAATCTATAATTTCCAGGAACGACTTCATCAAAGTTGAAGTTGCCTGCTCCATTGGTCACTTCATTTCTATTGACTGGATTTCCACCGCCGTCTGTACCACTCAACGTAACAGATGCTCCACTGATGCCTGGTTCGCCGTCCTGGATACCGTTTCCGTTTAGATCGTGCCATACCAGATCACCGATATTGGCATAAATAAAAAATCCTGCATCCCATTGGTCTTGAGCGTCATCACTTTCAACCGTGAAGTTGCCGGTTTCACCGGTTCCAGGATCGGCATCAGAGTCCAGATTATCATTTCCTCCTTCATCAACAAATGTAAATTCATCATATCCGGCTGGAAGTGAAAAAGTAATATGATAGCTTCCGGGAGGAACATCTGAGAATTCATAATTGCCTGTACCATCTGTAAACACGGTAAAAGTAACAGGATTGAGTGCGCCATCAAAACCTTCCAGTGTGACAGTGGCTCCTCCTATACCTGGTTCTCCAGCATTCTGTATGCCATCGGCATTTTCATCATGCCAGACCCGATCTCCAATAGGACTCAAAAGGTATATACCGGCATCGATATGAGTCATATCCATTGCTGCACCTAAACTTAACAGAGTTGTTTGTCCGGTTCCCTGATCAGCATCGCTATTAATAGTCACAGGCCCCTGATATGGATCTGTGAATGACCAGTTACCAGTAGCAGGTAATATAAAATGTACATAATAATCTCCTGGAGCCAGGTCTTCAAATGCATATAAACCACCAGCAGAAGTGACATCAGTGAATAGAAGACTGCCCCCTGAATTCAACAATTCCACTGTGACACCATTTTGTCCTGGTTCACCACCACCTTGCTGGCCATTGCCATCTGTGTCCACCCAAACCATACCTGAAATTCTGGGTGGCAATAGCATCAAACCTTTTTTTTCAATCTTTCCGGCATCATGTCTGAATGGTACAGCCAGCACATTTAAAGATGAGAAAATGATCAATGCCAGGGCGACCAGGGGAAATCTAAAATACTTCATGTTACAGTTTTTGTATTGAAAGAATAAAAAACTGAGCTCAAAACACAATTTTTAAGTTTTTGTGTGAGCTTTAACAGTTTTTAGGTTCAGTGATCCAACAAAAATATAAAATCTTAACAATTAACTAACAATTTATTCCCGCTTTCTGAAAAAAATGATTTTTTTGACAATCGGTTGCACACTCATTTCAAAAGTACAAATCTATAGTATTCTTTAAAGATAAATCATTTTTGTCTGACGCTGCCTGTCTGTTGGTATGTCATTAAAAGTCAGCAAAAATGGAAATATTTTGTAATAATATTCAGAAGGTATATCTTTGCGCAAATTTTTAATATGGCTAATGAAAAAGACTCTGTTACACCCTACAATTCCGAACAAACCAAAAAAATACAGGTGGCTTCGATGTTCAATAAAATCGCCCGCAAATATGATTTCCTCAATCACTTATTGTCCCTTGGCATAGACAGGTTGTGGCGTCGTAAAACCGTCCGTATGATATCAGCTATAAGTCCTCATAATTTATTGGATATTGCTACGGGAACAGGTGATCTGGCATTTACCGCTGCGAAAAAAATGCCTGCAACAAGCATCACCGGGGTGGATATTTCAGAGGGCATGCTTGAAATTGCAATGGAAAAAGCCGGGAAAATGGGAATTAGCCAACAGGTAACTTTCCGGTATGGTGATTCTGAAAATCTGGATTTTGAACGGGATTCTTTTGATGCCATCATGGTTGCTTTTGGAGTCCGAAATTTTGAAAATCTGGATAAGGGCCTGGAGGAAATGTTCCGGGTACTCAAACATGGTGGTTCAGTCTTCATTCTTGAGTTTTCCAAACCGAGGATTTTTCCCTTTAAAACAATATTCAATACTTATTTTAAATATGTTTTACCCAGAATAGGGCGTTTTACATCCAAAGATCATAAAGCTTATTCCTATCTGTTTGAATCTGTTCAGGCTTTTCCTGATTTTGAGAAATTTGTGTCTATCATGGAAAAAGCAGGCTTTCATTCAAATAAGTTCTATCCGATGACGTTTGGTATTTGTACAATTTATACTGGTAAAAAATGATCCGATATTTCATTATTCTTTTAGCAAGCATTTTTTTGACGTGCTCAGCCTTTGGTCAGAATTATAACCGTGCGATGTTCAATTTTTTGTACCATAAGCAAAAACCTTATTATTTTGGCATTTCCCTTGGCTTCAACAACAATAATTTTTTGCTGGACCGTTCAAGTTATTTCGTCGAATCTGACAGCATAGTTATCACAGAACCGGCCAAAGGTTTGGGAATGCATGTTCAGATGGTGGTTAATCTCAGGATCAACCATAATTTTGACTTCAGATTGCTGCCTGGCTTTTCTTTTGCCAACAGACGCATCAGTTATATAGCTTCCGACAATTTTATAGAACCCACCTATAAAAGGATCGAATCAGTGCTCATTGAAGCGCCTTTCCTGATCAGGTACAAATCTGAGCCATACAGGGATATGAGGCTATTCGCATTGACTGGTGTTAAATACACTTACGATGTCAACAGCAATTCCAGAGCCAGGAACAATCAGCTTTTGGTGAAGATTTCCCCACACGATTTTCAGTTTGAACTGGGAACCGGCATTCAGTTTTTCTTTCCATATTTTGTGTTTTCTCCCGAGATCAAAGTTTCCACCGGCATAGGCAATGTATTGCTTTATGACCAACAACTGGAAGAATCCAAAGTACTCGAGAAGGTGTTGACCCATGTTTTTACACTCAGTTTCCATTTCGAAGGTTGATCAAAGCAGCATAGCAGCAATTTAGTGAAAAAAATCGTCATCACTGGTCCTGAATCCACAGGAAAAAGCATTCTGGCCAAAAAACTTTCTGAACACTTCGGACAAGCTAACACTGAAGAAGAAGCCAGGGCTTATCTAAATGAACTTGAGCGACCCTATAATTATCACGATCTGTATAATATTGCAAAGAGACAGATTGCTACTGAAGATGCTTTTCTGAATTCAGATATAAGTATGTTGTTTTGTGACACAGATCTGATTACGATCAAGATATGGTCTGAGGTAAAATACGGGAAAGTAGATGCAAGAATTCTCAGACTCATTGAAAACAGGTATTATGACTTTTATTTATTATGCTACCCGGATATTCCCTGGGTGCCGGATCCGCTCAGAGAAAATCCGCACAACAGGCATGAACTTTTTGAGCTGTATATGGAAGAATTACTGAATTACGGTAAAAAATTCATAGTGATTGAAGGCAGTGACTATCATAAAAGAATTGGAACCGCCATCCAGGCTGTTGACAGGTTTTTGTAAGTTCTTATCCATTGGATCCGATTCTGAAATGGTCTGGGCTAAACAGCGAAGTAGAAAAAGAGGGCCGGGGACTGAGTGTTATAAAATAAACCAAATGTTGAAATCTCTGATTTTGTACTCAACCAGGTCTTCCGGGTTTTGTGAACATCATATCATCATGCAATAATTTGCATTTCATTAAAAAAAGAATATCTTTGTGCATCATTTGGGGTGCTGTATTGGCGGCTGAGATCATACCCATCGAACCTGGCCGGGTAATTCCGGATAGGGAAATGTGATCACTTTCTGCAATATTTTTCCTCCTTTTGATGTTCGGTAAATTGTATTATTAATTTAATGAATGCATTGATATGAGAAAAATATTGTTCGTTTCTATTCTTTTGTTCAGCTTTTTTGAAGGGATCACCCAAAATAAGATCTCAGGTATTGTCACTGATCAGGATATGAATCCGTTGCATTTTGCTTCAGTTTTTCTGGATGGAACCGATTACATGGCTGTAACCGATGAAAAGGGACAGTTTCTGATGGAAAATGTACCTACAGATGAGTACCTGATCAAGGTAACTTTTCTGGGATTTAAAGATTATGAAGAGATTTTTTTTCTTGACAAAGACAAGAGCTTTATCATTGAATTGGAAGGCCAGGCATTCGGGCTGGATCAGATACAGATCAACGGAACCTGGGCCAAAGAAAAATTCCCGTTTGCGTTTACTGGTATGGACAAGGAACAGCTGACCAATCACAACAGGCTGGAGGATGTTCCATATGTTTTACAGTACACACCTTCTGTCGTCGTTAGCTCTGATGCCGGCACCGGTGTCGGATATACAGGGATACGGGTTCGAGGGGTAGATCCAACAAGAGTCAATGTCAATATCAACGGTATTCCCTACAATGATCCCGAATCTCAATCAGTATATTGGGTAAATATTCCCGATATTATGGCTTCGACCAATGACATCCAGATACAACGGGGGATCGGTACTTCCATGCATGGAACCGGATCATTCGGCGCTTCCATTAACCTGAATACCAAAAAAGTAAATCTGGATCCGCACCTTGCAGTCAATTCATCATTCGGCAGCTTTAATACGTATAAACTGAGCGCCGAAGGCGGGGTGGGGCTCATCAACGACAAGTTTACACTCGATGGAAGGTATTCCCTGATCAGAACTGATGGTTATGTCGATCGGGCAAAAGCTTCACTGACATCCTATTTCTTTACAGGATCAAAGCTTTCCAACAAACAGACTTTCAGGATCAATGTTTTTGGCGGTCAGGAAATCACTTATCAGGCATGGTATGGACTTCCCATACAATACCATCTGAAAGATACGCTCAGAACATTCAATTCTGCCGGAACTGACAACGATTTTTCCATCATGCACCCATATGACAATGAAGTGGATAATTATAAACAAAACCATATTCAACTGTTTTGGGAAAAAGCTCTGAAAAACAAGATCAACCTGAATCTGGCTGCTTTTTACACCAGAGGTATAGGATTTTACGAACAATTCAAGGCAAATCAAAAACTGGCCGATTACGGATTGAACTGGCAATCAACCGAAAGGGCTGACCTCATCAGACGCAAGTGGCTGGACAATTATTTCTTTGGGATCAATTATGATTTTAGCCAGACCAATCTTAACAGCCAATGGATTTTTGGTGGTTCGGTCAATGATTATTATGGTAAACACTTTGGTCAGGTGGATTCTGTATACAATAATCAGGGTTTCAAAGTACCCGGCGATTACCTTTATTATGACAATTTTGCCAATAAATTGGGCGCAGATACTTATTTCAAATATTTGAGGAAACTCGGCAAGTTCACAGCATTCGGAGATATTCAATACCGTTTGATAAGGTATGAGCTGAATGGTCTTACGGATAAAAATCTTTTGTTGGATGATGTTTATTGGCATCATTTTATAAATCCAAAATTGGGTTTTAATTATGATTTCAATGATCAGAGCAGGTTGTATACCTCAATTGCCTTCACCAGCAATGAACCAGGCAGAAAAGATTACACTGAAAACGAACTGGAAAATATCCCGGATCCGGAAAAAATGCTCAATGTGGAAGCCGGTTATACTTTTCATACCAGCCAATTCCGCACAGCGGTAGGTCTTTACTTTATGAGATATTATGATCATCTGATACTGACAGGCAAATTAAATGATGTAGGTGATTATTCGAGGATCAATGTTCCGGACAGTTATCGGGCAGGCATGGAATTGGAACTCGCATACAGTTTTTCCAAATATGTGGAAACAGGTTTTGGATTGACACTGAGCAGGAACAAGATCAGCCGTTTTGTGGAATACATCGATGACTGGGATTTGGGAGGACAGATTGAAGTCATTCACGACGATACAGACATTTCCTTCAGTCCAGGAGTGATTGCCGGAGGGGAGGTCAGATGGCACCTGATCAACAAGTATGATGAAATGCAGAAAGGCCAGCAGCTAAGTCTGGCTGTTTCAGGAAAATACGTGGGCAAACAATATCTTGACAACACCATGAATGATCAGGCAAGTCTGGATCCATATTTTTTTGCGGACGTTAATCTCAGTTACCATTTTTCAAAAGCCTGGTTGGCAAATAGTATTCTGGATGTTCAGATCAATAACCTTATCAATAGTAAATATGTGTCAAATGGGTGGGTTTACCGTTATAAATCAGAAACTTATGATCCGGTTCCATATGATCCGTATACTGTAAATGACCAAACAGCTTATTACAATATGATTGGAGTTTTTCCTCAGGCTTTAAGATCATTCACGATGCGGCTGAGGCTTTCATTTTAAAGATTGTTAAGAATTTTGAAGGGCAAAAGTGGATTGGTATGGGATAAAACAATGATCATTCTTTTTCTGCATTTGTTTTGGAAAGCATGTCTTCCAGAACAACATAAAATTTTTGTTTTTTGCCTTTCCGCGAAATTTTGATTCTGATGGTTGTACCTTCTTTTCTTTTAAGGGTACGTTGTATCTGGTTGAGGGAAAGGAAGGAGGTAGAAACCGAGTTCACAGACAAAATTTCATCTCCTGAGAGTAATCCGGCTTTTTCCGCGGGAGAATCCGGTACAACCGCCTGAATAAAATATTGATTAAAATCAAGCCCTACGGCTGAAATGATAAGTCCGCTTTTATCATATGAAAATGATTTATTATATCTTTTTCCTGGTTTGAGGAAAATCTGATTTCTGGAATAATCGATGTAAACAGTAAATCTGTTCAGCATGTCATTACCAATAATCCCATTTCTGGTTTTGGATGCTTCCTCCTGAGTGATGTAATCGAAATCCTGAAGGCTGGTGATCACTTCACCGAAAGTGAAATCAGAGAATCCGATCTTTTTAACAATGCCAACTGTACCGATCAATGCGCCACTGATGCCCACCCCTATATGTCCTTTTGTCAGATGATCCGGTGCGATCAGACTGGAATCTACATTGGCGTGGAGGATCAATGGGATGGAACTACCAGTGTCAACCAGCAGCCGGATATTTTGAGTAGTACCATCATGTTTTTCGATATATGCCTGAATGTAAGGCTTATGATCCTGGAATTGAGCCGGAATTTCTGTATAGTCATCCAGATTCATCTTATTTTTTGAAGGATGATAAATTGTGATGACCTGTTTTTTGTAATCGATCTTTATTCCGGTATTTCTGAAAAAACTGCCCCCGATGAGTCCGTCCACATGTAGACCCAATACCTGTTGCAGGTCAAAAATATTCTCTTCCAGCACTATAATGTTATCAAACCTCGATACATTCGGCTGGAATTGAAAAAAAACATTGTGAACAATGTAACCATATATATAATTGTTGAGGCTGGAACCAATCAGTCTGACACGCCTGGAAGATTTCATTCCAAGCACCACTGCAATTTCCCGTTTGAAAAGGATGGTGTTTTCAGCGCCTGTGTCATAAAGGAAGTTCAGATTGATACCATTCATTTTTAGTTTAATCAGTATCAGGCCGTTGTGTATTTCAAACGGAATGTCCACCCTGGATTTTTGACCCAACAGGTCCAAACCTGTACGTTGTCCTATCAGGCTATCCGCTCGTCCGCTCAACAGTACGACGCAGAGCATGATGAAAAACTTTATTCGGAAGGAAGATCGGACCACTTCAATTATTTTATTAGTAAAAAACCTTCGTAAAGGTATTAAGTTTTCTTGGGTTGGGAAAAGTTTGAAGTGTATTATTCTACCAGATACTTAAATTGCAGGATAAAATCAGGAATTATTAAATCAAACATTTGCCCTTTGTTAATGCCAGAACAACCTCGTGCCCAAAACACATTTGTTTTAAGACCCCAAAAGCATGAAACCCGTATGTTTATGAACTCAGGTAATAAACGGATGGAAAAACTGCAAACCTGAATCAAAGACAAGCGGGTTCCTGACGAGGCGTATGTTCTGGATCCAATTTTATAATAGCCTGAATCCCAGTGTAAATAAAATCCTGGAAGGATTTTTTGACAATTCGATCACCTGATCGTCAATGATGATTTCATTGTCACCAGCGAGTATTCTGCCTTCATACCTGAGATCAACAGAGAACCCGTTGAACTGAATACCGCCGCCGGCCTGATAGCCTACGGACATTCTGTTGAAAGCATTTTTCCATCCACCCCAATTGGATAATTCATTGAGACTTTGCATGGAATAATGACCAACAGGCCCTGCATAAAACCTTAAAATAGATGGCTTAAATACCAACATCACTGGTAAATCCAGGTTAAAATACCTTTCTTTGATGATCTCTTTAATTCCAGTGCTGGAAGTCAGGTCTTCCAGTTCAAAGGCTACAGAATTGGAATTGAATATGAGTTCCGGCTGAACCGCGAAAAGTCCGGCGCCAATCCTGACATAAACTCCGCCATGTAACCCGTAGTAACCTTCTTTAAGGGTGACTTTTAATTCATCATTTTCCATCTGGATCAGTTGCTCAGGAAGTAAAAAAGAAGAAGCTCCGATTTTAATCCCAGCCTGAGTTTGTGCATTGGTAAAATTTTGGATTGTGAAGAACAGCAATCCCGCAATCAGTAAGTGCTTCATGTGTTTAATTTTAAAGTTTTTTTAAGGCCAAAAAGAATGCATAACAAAAAAACCCATGGAAATGCCCGGATACCTACCTTTTAAGGTTTGAAGAATAAGGTTCAATGGTGCATTTCATAATCCAAATGGCGTTTGATTGTTATTTAGATTTTGTAATTCTTTTCTATACCAAGATTATTGGTAACTTTGCATTTTTTTACAATAACCGGCTAAATAACCGGCTTTTATCCCGTGAATTGTTGAGCGATCCCCCGGTCTGAATCTGTATTTTTCAAAACCGCGGGATTTTACAATGTGTGCAACTTTAGCAGATATGTTCATGAAACTTCTAAAATCAAGCCAAAGTTGCATAGAACAATTATGTTAACAAAATTTTAAGTATTATTTTATTTTTTAATATCAAAATAATGCCTAAACGATCAGAATAATGGATTATCAAATAAATGAGATCAGTTTTATCGGAAGTTTTGCCGACGTGGCAGATTGTCCCTCGCATGATTTCAACGAATATGCGTTTATCGGTCGTTCCAATGTAGGAAAGTCTTCCCTGATCAATTTTCTCGGAGGCAGAGAAGGGATCGCAAGGATTTCCAATAAACCGGGAAAAACACAGACCATCAATATGTATCTGGCTGATAATGCATGGTGTATGGTAGATTTACCCGGGTATGGTTTTGCACTGACATCCAAAAAGAATCGCGGTGAATGGAAAAAAATGATTTACAGATTTATCGAATCCAGACCAAATCTGATCAATACTTTCGTCTTATTGGATTCAAGGATCCCATTGCAAAAAATTGACCTGGAATTCATGTCCTGGCTTGCTGGCAAAGGGATCGCTTTTTCTATCGTATTTACAAAAGTGGACGGACTGAAAAAGAGCATTGCAGCCAACCACCTGAATGAAATCAAAAAAGGACTGCTTGAATATTGGGAAGAACTGCCACCCCAATTTCTCACTTCTGCTGTGAAAAAACAGGGAAAGCAGGAACTGCTGGGTTATATAGATGAATTAAATAAAATTTGTGCGTTGAACCATGAATAGACCATATCCGCCGATCATACCTCACATGAAGGACTGGCCTGTGTATAAAGTTGCCAGGGAAGTTGATGCATTCAAGCAGGAGCTCAAACAATCGGCTTTTGAAGCCCTGATGGAGAAAAATCCTGGAAAAATAAAGGATGTGATGGCTCAATGCGCGTATCTTGAGAATAAAAGGGTATCGCAGATTCCTTGGAAAGTTGATCCGGTCACAGAAAAATCTTTTTGGAGCAATGTTCATCTCCAACTGACTTCAGGAGGTGATTGTACCTCTGAAGAACAATGTGAGGCTGTTTTGAGAAAGATCGTCAATAGGTATTCAGAAGAAATTGTAGGTGATTTCAAACCGGATACCTATATTTTTGCAGATCGCTTTCTGTCCTGGTTTTTCAACAGGATATTCAGCTCTTATCTGAAAGGCTCTGTTTTCAATTTTTTTGGAAAGAAAAAGGCGCTTTACAACAAGCTGAGACTTAAAGGATATGTGGATGAAGCCCGCGCTTTGTTCCGGCATGGGACCGTTGTGATGGTGCCGACACATCAGAGCAATCTGGATTCTATTCTCGTAGGTTATATTCTTGGTCAGATCATGGGATTGCCGGCATTCTCATATGGCGCAGGTTTGAATCTGTATAATTATGAGATCCTGGCGTATTATATGAACAGGCTTGGAGCTTATAAACTGGACAGAAGGAAGAAAAATGCCATTTACCACGAAACTTTATTTACATTTTTAAAGCTATCGGTTCAGAAAAATGTGAACAACCTGTTTTTCCCTGCAGGTGGCCGTGTCAGAGATGGCAGAATTGAACAAAATCTTAAATTAGGTTTGCTGAGTGCCTTGATACAGGCGCAAAAATCCAATTGCGAAGCTGGTATCGAACAAAAAATCTTTGTTGTTCCCGTTATCATGAACTACCATTTCGTTTTGGAAGCTCATCCGCTGATCGTGGATCACCTGGCCAAAACAGGCAAAGAAAAATTCAGGAACCGAAAGAAATCAAATTCTGTTACTTTGTGGCGCTTGATCCGTTATGCCGTCGGCATTTTTACCAAAAGTTCTGATTTTGTACTTTCTGTAGGCAAACCTCTGGATGTTTTGGGCAATGAGGTGCTGGCTGACGGAACAAGTGTCGATTCTGAAGGCAAGAAAATAGATATTTGTGACTATTTTAAGCTTGAAGGTGAGTTTAAGCCTGATTATCAAAGGGAAAGCATTTATTCCAAAAGACTTGGGGAAGCGGTTGCTGCTTCGTATCAAAGGCATTGTGTGGTTTTGAGCAGTCATTTTGTAGCTTATCTGGCTTATCAGATGTATAAGAAAAAATATGGAAGTGATTCTGTTTTTTCCCTGATATCCACAGGATTGCATGAGTTTGAACTGACTATGGATGAACTGCTTCCTTCAGCGATCAAATTCCACAAACATCTGGAGGATATGATGGCTAAGCAATTGATCTACCTGGATGATGACCTGTCGCTTTCCACC
The DNA here is from genome assembly GCA_002344345.1 of Saprospiraceae bacterium UBA2365. GTDB lineage: Bacteria > Bacteroidota > Bacteroidia > Chitinophagales > Saprospiraceae > UBA2365. The sequence goes on along the minus strand of DDTL01000021.1, from coordinate 21,541 downwards.
GAAATGCTCCTTCACACAGGGGTAAAAAAACTGGGCGTTATCCATTTGAAAAAACCTTTGAAATGGACTAACCATCAAACCTTACTTTGCAGAGATATTAAACTGCTTTATTATTATGCCAACAGGCTGCGTGGATTTGGCTTCGAAGAAGTCATAAAATAATTTTTATATTGAAAAATTAAGGAATTGATTTACATTATTTTAGATCTGGAAGCTACTTGCTGGATGGGAAGGCCGCCAAAAGGAATCAATGAGATCATCGAAATAGGTGCCATTAAAGTGAATGAGTATGGTGAAGTATTGGGTAAGTTTTCCAGCCTGGTCAAACCAGTAGTCAACCCTAAAATTTCGGGTTTTTGCTCAAAGTTGACAGGCATCAAGCAGAACCAGCTGAATATCGCTCAGACTTTTGACAAGGTGTGCGATCAGTTTCGCCTTTGGATCACGGAAGAAGGAGAAGACTATGTGCTCGCATCCTGGGGGAGCAATGATAAGGGTTTTCTTTGGAATGATTGCCTGCTTCACAAATTAGATACTGATTGGCTGCAACCTTTTGTTGATATTCGCACTCAGTATGTGAATATCGCCAGAGTGAAAGTCAAATCAAATCTTCGTTTCGTGGTGGAAGAAGAAGGATTTGAATTTGAAGGCAATGAGCATTCTGCATTCACGGATGCATTCAATACGGCCAAAGTTTTTATCAAATACATTGACGAATGGTCTTTTTGACAAAAGCTGTCCGTGTAGGCTTTCCCGGCAAGTGTTAATCCGATAAAACAAATTAAATATCTAAAAAACCGATATTAAAAGTAACATTTAATGTTCATTTGAAGTTTAAATCACATTGTTCAATAATTTTTATTTACCAAAACAAACTATTATGTTGAGAAATTTTAGTATCTCCCTGGTTATGAGTTTCTTACTTGTTCAGCCCGCGCTTCAGGGTCAAGGTGTCATCGATAAAGGTTACATCAAAATTGAAGTGGTGGATGTCAAAACTGAAGACAGTCAGATGGCTGCAATGGCAGATATGTTCAAAAACAGCTTTACGGAAGTTTATTTTTTGCCACAAAAGTCATTGACCAAACTAAGTATGATGGGAGGCATGACTACCACGACCATTTTAGCAGATGAAAAAAGTGAAAATAACTTGTATCTGTTGAGTTTTATGGGACAGAAAATAAAACTTGACCTGACCAAAGAAGAGCTGGCAAAAATGCAGGCTGGAGAAAACAAAGCCTCAGATGTGAAGATCAAATATTTTAAGGATCAGAAAAGAACCATCCTCGGATATAGTTGTCATAAAGCAGAAATGGTCGTCAACAGTACTCAGGAAGTTGCTATGACCTTGTGGGTAACAGAACAGATCAAATCCAATGCTCAGGTTGCACAGGGCATGGAAGCCAATATGTTGAAAGGATTTCCACTAGCTTATGAATTATCTGTACAGGGTCAATTCACCATGGTGATGGAAGCCACTAAACTTGAGAAAGATTTTGATAAAACAGTTTTCAACGTCAATACCAAAGGTTATAAAACCATGACTTTTGATGAATTTATGGAGAGCATGGGCGGCATGATGGGTGGAATGAAATAATTCCATATATATTCCTGCCTGACCTGATCCATAAACGATGGTTATTTTCTTTGTAACCTTGGAGTAAAAACTCCGGGAGGGGAGAAATACAAACGGCCAATTGAGTTTTCAATTGGCTGTTTTATTTAACTCAGGATGTAGAATCCAAATTCATCACCCCGGATTCGGTTTGCATCTGAATTTTTCAGGAATTTTAAAAACGATCATCTTACAACAGTTTTTTCAGAATTCTGAAAAAGAGATTTTAATGTGTGCAGGTTCATATTATAAAATTGAGTCTGCTCCGAAATGTCATATCTTCAATTTTTTAAAACATATTAAAATTTTGAAATTTATAACATGCTAAATTGCACAATAAAAGTATTTGAAGTATACGTTTCTTTTCGTGCATTCGTGGCGATGAATACTTTGCGGAGCAGACTCAATATTAAGCGGTCATATCAAACAATATAACGGTATTCGGTTTCATTTTTTCAATTAAAAGTTTCGGTTTCATCCACTTCTTCAAGTCCCGGTAAAAGACTGGACAGTGTACCGGCCTGATGGATCAGAACAGGAATGTGTTGAGAACAGATATGGTACTGCTGTCCCTTAAAATCAAAATTGAGCAGGGGCAACTGATCATCAGTAGTCTGGCAAATAAGGCATTTTTTTTCCTTTGTCATCGTATTAAAGTTTATTTGTGCAAAATTAATGAAATAATTTTCAAAATATACCATGAGGTATTAAATAAAGCACAGATCTTTTTATGCAAGTAAGTATGATGTAAAGTGTTGATATAGGAGTTTATTGATCCTTTAAGTATAATGTAGCATTATAAATAACAGCTTGAACCAAACCGGAAAATGATCCGGGAATCCTCATCCGATTTGTCATGGGGTTAGGTATTTTTCCGGTTTTTTTTGTTTAATTGGGTTTTGTAAATTACACCAAAAAAATCATCCATTTGATTTTTAGATACTAATTTATTGATGACCTCATATAATTCATTATTTTTGTTAACATGTAAAATTTTCAAATGGGAAACAGTAAAAAGAACGATTATATTACGCTGGAAATTGAACTTGATGATAAAAAAATGCCTTCCAAAATCAACTGGTCGGCTTCTGGTCAAAGAAATGAAGAAGCTCAGTCTGATGAAGTCAAAGCTTTTTTCCTGACCATGTTTGATGCAAAATCCAGGGACACGTTGGAAATCGATCTTTGGACCACTAAAATGCAGATCATTGAAATGGATCGCTTTGTTTTCCAATCGTTGAATGCGCTGACCAAATTGTACATAAGGTCCACCAACAATAGACAGTTGGCAGAACAAATGCAGCAGTTTGTTCAGTATTTCGGACAAAAAACAGAGATCATTAAATAAATCAAAGCATCGGTTAACCATTGGATCCAAAGGAACTCTATATCATCGAATTGTTCAGCAAAAATCCTCATCAGGCAATGTCCAGGCTTTATGATGAGTATTACCAGTTTTTGTATGAAACGGTTTACAGGATCATCCCGGTGGATGATGATGTCCAGGATATAGTTCAAAATGTTTTTATTGAAATCTGGAAGAAATATGATTCTCTGAACATACAGGCTTCTCTCAGATTGTATTTGCGTAAAGCAGCGATAAACAGGTGTATGAACCACATCAGGTCAAATTCAAAAATTCCGCATTACACTCACGTTGATGACCTTGAAATCGAACCGGATTGTGAATTGCAGTTGCAGATTGAAGCTGATGAGACTGAGAAAATCCTGACTGAGGCGATTGATTCCTTGCCTTTGAAATGCAGAATAGTTTTTGGTTTAAGTCGATATGAGGATATGAATTATCAGAAAATTGCAGAAAATCTCGATATTTCTGTCAAAACAGTTGAGCATCACATCACTAAGGCATTAAAATTGCTACGTAATAAAATGGAAGAATTAAAAAATAATTAGTACATAAATAAGGGTGAAATAATAATTTTGTGTCTTATGGGTGAATAGGAATGATGTTGGAAGATAGATATATATTACTGGTGCATAAACGCATTTCCGGACAGTTGTCCGAAGAAGAGCGTATTGAGCTTGACAAATGGATCAAGTCAGATCCGGCCAATATGGTCATGGTGGATCAGTTAACTTCTGTCTGGACCAAGAGCATGGCGTATAAACCCCTTGTTAACCCCAATATCAATCAGGCAAAAGCAGATTTTTTTTTACGGATAGCCCGTGAAGAAGAGTTGGCTATGCCTGTTTCCCAAACGAAGCATGAATTCAGTATCCGTAGGATTTATCAGTGGACAGCCGTTGCGGCTTCCTTGCTGATTGTTTCAGGCTTATTTTGGTTCTATACCCGGAAAATGAATGATCTTCCCTCGTTTATGGAAGGAACTGAATTGACAGCAGAATTCAGGAATACCAAAAGTATTGAAATGCTGGACCTTCCGGATGGAACAAAAATCTGGACAAAACCCGGAACAAAGATCAGTATCTCAGATGATTTTAACCAGGAAGACCGCGTGATCTATCTGGAAGGTGACATTTTTGCAAGAGTACATCATGATGCTTCCAAACCCTTCCAGATCATAATGGAATATGGAAAAGTCGAAGTATTAGGTACCTCATTTTATCTGAGTACCGGAGGTATGGGAGAAGGCCATCTGAAACTGATCGAAGGTAAAGTTCAATTTAACGGATTGTCTTCCCAAATCACGCTGATAGATCAGGGAGAGATCGTTTTCGATGCGATTAAAGATACCCTTATCATACCGGAATCTGCTGACCGGTTGAGCTCTGACTGGGTGAATGACTACCTCATTTTTGAAAACGCAACACTTCAGCAGGTTTTTGATAAATTGTCAAGGCATTACGGTGTAAGATTTACAATAGACTGTCCAGAAATTGGTAAAATGAAAGGTTTCACTTCTTTTATACATCAGCAGGACGATCCGAAAATCAATGCATATCTTGAGGCAATCAGAAAAGTTTATAATCTGGAAATCAGTAAAAACTCAGAAATTGAATATCGTGTAACAGGAGAACCTTGTTTCTAGATATGAAAAATTCTGAGAATAGTCCTGCATACATAAACAGTTTATCCAATTAGTGATTATTTTTGTTCGGGATAATCAGGGGATGCTCCCTTTTATTCTTATTGGGATCATGCTGGGTCATGGGCTATTCTGCACGGTTGATTGCATTTATGAAGAGATTAATACTTATTTTAATACTTATATTGGCGTATATCGGAGCAGGTGCACAAATCGATTTGGACGCACCTGTCGTGGATTATATGGCTTATCAAAAGCCGTTGGCAGATGTGCTGCAGGACATTGCCAGATCAACCAGGACGAACTTTGCTTTTTCAAAAGATGATGTGCCACCTAAAAGGGTTACCATCAATGTCAAGCAATCCAGTTTGAGAGAGATTCTGGAATATATACTTTCGGGAACAGGTCTGGTTTTTGAAGAATTGGAGGGAACCATTGTGATTTACCGCTGGGAAATCTATGATAAAGCCAGATTTACTGTAAGTGGCTATGTTTATGATGCATCCACGGGGGAAAAAATCCTGTTTGCTGATGTCTATCTTTCTAATTTCAAACAGGGTGTCAGCTCTAATGAACACGGATTTTATAGTCTGAATCTGAAAAGAGGAGAAATCCATCTGGTCTGTTCTTACCTCGGTTATGAGAAATTTGAGAAAACTTTCAGACTCAACAGAGACATCAGACTGGATATCCCGTTGATCAAAAACAGCCATGTTGTGCTGGATCAGGTAGTGATCAAAGATGCACCAATTTCAAATAAGCACATCGATTTTTATAAGCCTGAACAGGTTGTTATGGAGGAAATGGAACGAAGCATTTCACTTGGAGGAGAGGAAGATATACTGAGGTATCTGTATACCAATTCCGGGGTTTTGACCGGGGCAGATGGTTTTGGAGGCATGTATGTCCGTGGAGGCAGTCAGGATCAGAATCAAATTCTGCTGGATGGGGTGCCAGTTTACAATCCTACTCATGCGCTTGGATTATTTTCAGTATTCAACAGTCAGGCAATAAAATCGGCCAGGTTGTATAAAAGTGATTTTCCTTCGCGTTTTGGGGGTTGTACTTCTTCAATCCTGGATGTCTGGACAAAAGATGGGGACAAACTTAATCATCACGGTGATTTTAATATAGGTTTATTCACCCTTAAAGCCGGTCTGGAAGGCCCGATCATCAAAAACAAAGCCTCCTATTTTATTCATGCCAGAAGGACATTTGCTGATCTTTGGATCGGTTCAGTGCGAAATCTGCTTAATGAGAGAGAAGGCAGTTCCGGAAATACAGACTATTTCAATTATGATTTTAATGCAAAAATCAATGTGGATTTCAACCCTGATAATAGTTTGTTTCTGACTGCGTTTCAAAGTGGAGATCAAATGACCAACGACTACAGTTTTAGCCAGGTGTTAGCACCTAAAGAAAGGGAAGAAATACAGGACAATCTGATGAAATGGAAAAATCAGCTATATGTCTTAAAATGGACGAATGTTCGCAGAGATAAAATGTTTTTTAATACTTCTGCCTTTTTAAGCCAGTATTCCATGGATAACTTCAACCTGAATTGGGTTGCTGAAAAACAGGACGCTAAATTACAGAGTTACTCTTTTAACAGCCAGCTTTATCAGACGCAGATCCGGGATTTTGGGATGGAAAGTCAGGTTGAATTTGAGCGATCTTCCGGGGCGACGCTGAGCGCAGGCATCAAACTGATCAGGCATCAGTATGTTCCGTTTGTGAAGGTCACGGATAATGAAAACCTCAACAATGCAGAGTCTATCGAGGATATTCCTGATTACGATGAATTGATTGAAAATAACCAAAAAACGAATCTGGCATTTTATGAAAACCGGGCATATTTTGAATCAGCTTCCAATCTGAAGAGCCATACAAAAATCGTTTTGGGATTGCATGGCGTCCATTACTACAATCTTTCAGAACATAAATTTTGGCTTGAACCAAGATTATTTATCAAATCTAATCTTGGCAACGGTTATTTTATCCAAAGCTCTTTGACCAGGATGACTCAGTTCAACCATCTGATGAATAACAACGGTTTGGGCTTTCCTTCACAGATTTGGTTGCCTGCAACTGATAAAATGATGCCTCAGTCTTCCTGGCAACTCAATGCGGGACTTGAAAAGTTGCATGGAAAATTCAGTTTGGGCGCTCAATGCTATTACAAGGACTTGGATCATTTGCAAATGATCGCTCCGGGAGTTAAATTTGAATTGGAAACTGATCCGGGTTGGGAAGATCAGTTGATTTATGGCAAGGGATTTTCTTATGGGATGGAAACTTATTTGAGTTATGAATCCGGAAAATTGCATGGTAATCTTAATTATACATTGTCCTGGGCAAAAAGACGGTTTGATGATCTGAATGGAGGCGATTTATTCGATGACAGGTTTTCAAGAAGACATAATGTCAATGGCAGTTTGAATCATAAAATCACAGATCAGGTAGACTATTCAGTTTCGTGGACTTATGGTTCTGGTAATCTGTATACTTTTCCGACACAGATAGCTTCATTTGTCGAAAATGGGGTTGTAAACACCATATTTGTTTACGAGAAACTGAATAATGCCAGTTTGCCGGCTTATCACCGATTGGATGTGGAATTCAATTTCAGGACCAAATTCGACTGGGGTGAGCAAAAGCTGTCATTGGGCTTATATAACCTATACAACAGAAAAAATCCGTTCTATGTCTCCTATGATTATAAGAAAGGAAATCTGGATGTCTTGAATACTGCTCATTTCAAGTATGTTTATATTTTCCCGGTCATGCCTGTTTTGAGTTATTCCTTGTCATTTTAATCGTCAAAAAAAAAACAGCGCTACCTGTTTTGCAGACAGCTCTGTTTTTCAAAATGTTTTTGCTTAAGAAGCAATAGATGTCAAATCTCAATTTTTTGATAAGTATTCAGCTACACCAGAATGAGAAGGTTTCATGGTTTCTGCACCGGGTTTCCAGTTGGCAGGACAAACTTCTCCGTGTTTTTCGTAAAATTGCCAAGCATCTACAATTCTCAGCACTTCTTCAACATTCCTTCCAATAGGCATATCGTTGACGGTCTCATGTCTGATAACACCTTCCAGGTCAATGAGAAATAAACCCCGGTATGCAACCATTTCTCCCTGAGCGGTCAATTGTCCGTTTTCATCATAATCCCAATCACCTGCTAAAACACCATAATTGTATGAAATGGTTTTGTTGGTATCGGCAATGACAGGATAGTTAACACCCTGGATTCCTCCGGCCCTTTTATCCAAGTTCAACCATCCCCAATGTGATTGTTCGGTGTCAGTACTACATGCGATCAATTGAACATTCCTTTGCTCAAATTCATTCATCTTTTCCTGGAATGCAAATAATTCAGTCGGGCAAACAAATGTGAAATCTTTTGGATAAAAGAAAATCACTACATATTTTTTGCCAAGGAAGTCAGTGAGTTTGAAATCTGGAACGATTTCCAGGCCATTGATCACTGCCTGAGTTTCAAAAAGAGGTGCTTTTTTTCCTACTAATGACATAATGCAAATTTGATTTATAAATAATGAAAAATAATATATGCTGTTATAATGGAGGGTAATTGGATGTGCTTTTAAACTGCTATTTCTACAAGTTCCGATTAAAAAATGCAAAAGTAAAAAAACCAGTCATTCGATATGATAGTTGATGGATAAAATTCACATTTTTTTCATTTAGAGTGCTTTTTTAATATTGAAGTTGTTTAATAATGTATCTTAATGCTTGCAAACAAATCATTGAAAGCACTGACGAATGCTGACGATGCTTTGCATATCAGCACTTATCAGGCAAGCTTGTACTGACGAAGCAAGCTTGTCAGCATTTTCAATCAGCATTTTCAACCAGATGCTTCAGCTTTTTTTGATTCCGTACATTCCGGTACGCAATACTGACGAAGACAAGCTTATCAGTATCTTTGATTCAAAAAAGAGCTTCGCCCTGACTTTCAAGCATTTATTTTCAGCAATCAACATAATTCTTAAACAACTTCATTATATATGGGAAAGTGTTGATTTATGAAGCTTGTAGGGCTTTGTCTTTTAAAAATAAATATAATATACATTAAAAAAAGATGCAATATGTTTGACTTCCCAATATTTCCATCATATATTTGTATTGATATTGCAGGGTGAAATGGCAATGTATAGAAGAACAGGGATGAGAGATTTAATTTTCGGGACGTTGGTTTTATTGGTTTGGGTAAGCGGTTGCACTTATCCTGTGGATGATTTGGATTCCGCGGAAAACAAGCTGATCGTGCAATGTGAATTTGAACCGGGTTCGGATATCATGTTGTATGTCTTCAAAGGAATAGGCATTCCGGCAGATTATGAAATTCCTGTTGTTCCTGATTCTGTTCAAATTCAGATTTTTAAGGGAAATTCGTCTTTGGATGTTGTGAGACGAATTGCAGAGATTCCATATTATGAAACCCGGGGTTTCGTTTTGCCCGGAGATAAATTGCTGATGAAGGCGAGGGTGCCTGATGGTGAACTCCGGGAAGTATATGCTGACACTTATGTACCTTTAGAGACCGAATTAAAAGATCTGATTGGAGATTGTCAATTGGTGACAGATACTGCCAACAGGTATGCTTATGATTTAAAAGTTGAATTCGGATTTGAGGACTTGAATGATGAGAAATTTTATGAGATCGAAGTATACCTGGATGAAATAGCTACGAACGATACGGGAGGAACCGTGATTTGGGAAGTTCTGGAACATCCGGTTAAAATAAATCATATAACAGATGAGTTCTTAAAGTCAGGGGTGGATTGGCTCGAAAGCAGAAGATCTTTTCTTGTCGATTTTAAAAAACTGAACTTGTCTAGAAGGGTAGAACTGAAGCTTCCTATTGCGTTTGAAAAAAAAATCAAAGGTGTAAGGCTAAATTTTGTGGTTAAATCTCATACTGCTTCAGGTTATCGATATTTATATACCTACAACCAAACCCGTTATCAATATGCTGCAGTGAATCCGGTTTTGATATCAAATATTGAAAACGGAATAGGTTGTTTTATTGCCTGCACCAGGATCCATAAACCACTCGAATTGGTAGTTGAATGATCTGATCCGACGTTTTTCTTGTATTATAATTTGGAAATGAGTTAATTTGGAAATTTGGAAATGAGTACATCTGTATTTTGAACATCAGATAACCAGATAATCAAATCATTCCCTATGCTCATTGAACCCGGTCGGGAAAGGTCTGGCTTCGAACTTAGGTCAGTAGGAAGTTCATAAAGTAGAAAGTTTATAAAGTAGAAAGTTTATAAAGTAGAAAGTTTATAAAGTAGAAAGTTTATAAAGTAGAAAGTTTATAAAGTAAAAAGTTCATAGAATTCTGTGTTCTATTTTACAATCTTTCCATTGTCTGCTCAATAAATCCATGTTTCAGGTAAAGGAAAAATTTCAATTACAACCAATAAAGTCAGAAAGGTTTTTACCGGAGCCGTCATTCCGGTCCTGAGCCGGAATCCCGTCTTCGCATTCCTCTTTCAACGGGATGGCGGATCAAGTCCGCTATGACCTTTTGATTACAATAGAAAGTTATTTTAGTTTTGCTTTCGACTAATATTTCTTATCGTGAAATCGCGTTAATAAAAAAAAAGTCCTGATTAAAACCAGGACTTTTGCGGAGGAGGAGGGATTCGAATGGTGACGCTCCATCAAAAGTTCATCATTAATAAAAAGTCTGGGTCGGTCACCATCATGACAATTTTCCTGAGAAATTCGTTATTGATGGTGACGCTCCATCAAAAGTTCTTCATTAAAAAAAAAAGTCTGGGTCGGTCACCATTATGACAATTTTCAAAAGGAAAATTCGTCATGACCCCCGTAAAATTGACCAATCATCCAGAGATATTTTTAGATCATCGCTGTATTTTGAAATGAATTGGATCAATCTTTTTCTTGACAGATTTTTCAATTTAATTTCAAGCTCCATTGAGTCTTTCCTGGAATATTTAGGGGTGCTCCAAACCAAAATCCATGGAGTTCCTTTACACGTGAATTTTTCCATACCATTATTATGCCTTTGGAGTCTTTCCAGTAAATTCTTAGTTTGTCCCTTATAGAAGGAATTAGTACTTCTGGAGAATAATATGTAAACAAAGTGAATCAAAGGTTGAACGAATACCATCAGGTGAAAAAAAGTCCTGATTAAAACCAGGACTTTTGCGGAGGAGGAGGGATTCGAACCCCCGNNCGGTTTTCAAGACCGGTGCAATCAACCAGCTCTGCCACTCCTCCAATGCTCATTTCAACGAAAAAGCATGCAAATGTAAAATTCATTTTAATAATAAACAAGATATGTTTGTAAAAAATATAATTGTTGGATAAATAATCGAATTGTTACATGTCCTGTTTTAAGGTTCTGACTGAAGGATGTTGTTGAAGTAGAAACCATTTAATATTTTTTTTGTTATTTTGTTCATTAAATGATCAGTTATGACAATTCAGGGTAAAATTTTGTTGATTTTCATTTTTTTGGGAGTTTCTTTGCCCATTCTACAAGCTCAGCATCTCTTGAACAATGAAGACTCCATTGCGCTTGTCAAACTCAGAAATATGCCGGACATTGAGGTAGGGAAGGGGGTTTCCTTCATGCCTAAAGACAGTCTGTTCAGGTTGAATCTTCGATTCAGGATGCAAAATACAGCTTCGGTGATGAAGGATGAATATGATCTGCTGTCCAGTGAGCTCAAGGTGAAAAGACTACGGCTTAGATTTGAGGGATTTGCATTCAGTCCAAAGCTCAACTATGTGATTCAATTAGGGTTTTCCGGTTATGACAACGAAGGCCTTTCAGGAACGGCGAATTTGGTGCGGGATGCTGTGATCTATTATGTTCCGGACAACCGATGGAGTTTTGGATTCGGTCAGGCAAAAATTCCGGCCAACAGAGCAAGGGTAAATTCTTCCAGTGCACTGCAATTTGCAGATCGATCCATTACAAACTCAACATTCAATCTGGATCGCGATTTTGGTTTTTTTGCAACTTATAATTCACATTTATTCAGAACCTTTGATGCGGTACTAAAAACATCCATCACCTCCGGTGAAGGAAGGAATTATAAATCTTCTCCCAATCTGGGTTTTGCCTACACAGGCAGACTGGAATTGTTTCCCCTCGGAAGGTTCAAAAAATTGGGTGATATCATCGAAGGTGATTATGAGAGAGAGGAAAGTCCCAAACTCATGCTTGCTGTAGCTTATTCATTGAATCATAAAGCCATCAGAGAGAGTGGGCAAAGGGGAACTTTATTGCAAAGCGGTATGACAAAAGACATTCAATCTCTGTTTTTTGACCTTGTTTTTAAATACAACGGCTTTGCTTTTTACACGGATTATATGAAACGGATAGTAAAAGATCCAATCGTTATTGAAAATTTTCCCTTTTTATACGATCAATACATTTATGCAGGACAGGGTTTGAACCTACAAAGCAGTTATATTTTCAGGAACAATTGGGAAATTGCTTTAAGATATTCTTCAATAATTCCGGTAGAAACGGTCAGGAATCTTAACGGTTTTAACCACGAATTACAATACACTATAGGTATCACCAAATACCTCATCAGTCATGCGCTTAAAATTCAGCTTGATCATTCTTTGGACCAAAAAGAACAGATTGACGGAAATATTTTATATGGCTGGATGACAAGATTTCAGATCGAACTGGGTATTTAATCCAAAATTGTAAAAACTTCTGAATGTTCAGTGACCAAATGAACAATATACCTTATTATATGTTAGCATATTTAATTGCTAATTCTAAATCATTATAAATATTTTATGTTGAAGTTTTTGATTTTGTCTTTCCTTGGAGGAATATTTTTGACGTTTTCAGTACAAGCTCAAAATGTACCCGTTCCCCAAACATCTGCACCGGTCATCATGAAGACTTCTGCCAGTTGGTGTTCCCTTTGCGGTGGTTACGGCTGGAACTTTTTCCAGCAATTACTGAATGATCATCAGCACCAGGCGGTGATTTTCGCCGGTCATATCAGCGGTGATTTCAATAGCAGCGATGCATCTCAAATAGGGGCTAATTTTGGTGTTTACGGGCATCCTACTTTTCTATTCAACGGTGTCAATAAAGGTTTGAATTCAGGCAATACCAATGCCAAAAGAGCTGAAATTGCTTCCGACGTCCAAAACTTCCTGAGTGCAAATCCTCCCGTACAACTGGGCATTGATGCGAATTACTCTGGCAACCAGCTTTCTGTTAACTATTCTCTTAAAGCATTTACCGACCTCACCGGAGATTATCATGTTGCATTTTATTTGTCAGAAAAGGAAAAGGTTGGCCAGCAAACACCCATTGGTAGCCAGGCTGTTCATAAAAATCTGTTCAGACATGAATTGAACAATAATACATTCGGACAAAAGATCTTTTCCGGTAATACTCCTTCCGGGACTGTGTATGACAGTAACTTTTCTGTAGCTTTAGGCAATTATAATCCGGGCAATTTGGAAATCATAGGGATCATCTGGAAAGCCACCGGGAATAGTTTTCAAATAGTAAATGCGAATGTCGATAAATCCGTACAACAATCCACAGATCTTTATAAAGAGGAAATGGATGAGTCAACTTTTAAAGTATTTCCGACAGTTATTTCAGGTAAAGCATGCATTGAAATTTTGGCTGAAAATCAAATCTCTGATGCAGATATCTATTTAACTGATGTAACTGGTAAAAAACTGGCTGAAATTTTCAGCGGTAGTTTGACATCAGGTAAACATAATTTTTACTTACACCGGGCTGAAATCGGAAGTTCAGGCTTATATTTGATCGTTTTCAGAGCCGGGAATTCGGTTAAAACATCAAAATTGATCATGGATTAAAAAAAGGGGTGAATTCACCCCTTTTTTTATTCATTTTCAGTTCTGAACACAATAATTTGGCAAATCAGGATTCTTTTGGTGCCATACCTTTGACAGACTCAGTCATTTCTTTAGAAATGGCAGATTTCAACACCTTCATGAAAGTTTTCGGGTCGATCTGAATGGTCACAAAATGTTCTTCTACCAGGGATACTTTTCCTACAATGCCGCTGGAAGTCACTACTTCATCACCTTTTTGAATGTCATTAATAAATTGATTCTGAAGCTTTTGTTTTTTCTGTTGAGGACGTAACATGAAGAAATAGAAAACAAGAATAATGCCGGCAAAAAGAATGATATTGAACATTCCTGCTGAGCCGCTGGGTTGTGCTAAAAAAATAGATGTAAGCATTTTTTAAAAAAATTTAATGATTGAAAGGCAAATATAACAATTATTGGCAGCTTTGGTTTTAAAGCTATTTCTCTTTTACAAATCCTTTGATTTGAAGCACCTTTTCGGCAGGGAAAGTATTCGTATAAATGGTCACTTTTTTGTTGTTGACCCCATTTTGACCTTTGCTGTCAAAAGTCAACAAAACAGTATCCTGTTCTCCGGGTGCAACCGGATCTTTGGGGTAACGGGTGACAGTACAGCCGCAAGAAGCATTTGCCTGTAAAATATAGAGTTCTCTGACACCCGTATTGGTGAATATCATGTTTTTTTGGACGATATCTCCTTTTAAAATGGTGTCAAAATCGAATACACTTTCATCAAATCTGATCCGGGCCATTTTGGTTGTATCAACATTACCGTTGCTGTCAGTTGGAATTTCTATGATTTTAGAATAATCCTTTCCAGCAATTTTTTCAAGTATCTTTTTGTCACCTGACTCATTGGAACAGGCTGAAACCAGGAAGAGAATTATAATAAAAGCTGAGATAAGTCTGACCATAAATGCATATTTGCCGCAAAAATACATTGACGATATTCATAAACAAAATATTGTTCAGTATTTGGCGCCGGTTTTAGTCCAAAACCTTGGTGGAAGCCTGTACTTATTTTCTATTTCTGTCAGATCAAAAGAAAATGAACCTGGAAGGTATGACACCTGCACTGAATTCATCCAATTGCTGTCCGGCCAGGGAATATTTTAGAATTGTTCCGTTTTGATTGTAATCTTTCACATCTGAAATGTAGAGGTAGTCATTGGCTGCATCATGGCCCAATCCATAAGTTGTCCTTCCACTGAAAGCTGCCAGTTTTGTGACCGGATATTGACTTCCAGAAATATCTATCTGGTATAAGTCTCCATATAAAAAGTATATTTTTTTATCGGTTTTATTATAGGACATTGTTCCGGAATATGCCACTGGCAGACCGGACAGATCAATGACAGATTTGTCTGTTGTTTTGGGATCAAGCCGGTGAATACTGGCAGATACAGCCGGTGTAGCCCAGGCGTCTCCCATGCAGAATATCCATATGGATCCGTTTTGATCAGCGATCACCTGATACGGATTCAACCCCACAGTCAGTTGCCTTGTGATCGTTTTTGTTGCCGGATCGATCTCAAGGATCTGATCCGAATTGTATAATCCCCATACGGAAGGCAGGGTAACATAGACTTTGCCATTGACCAGAACCATATTTTCTGTATATTTTCCGGTCTGTATGCTGTCTGTGATTGCATTCGTGACCAGATTGACGACATAGATCTGATTTGCATACAGATCACTTACAAAGGCAGTGGTGTTATTGATTTTAAGTATGGATCGGGGTGAATTGAAACCCCGGATGGTCGTTTTCTCTTCAAAGGTTCCGGTTCTGACCACTTTGATATAACCTGAATTATTTACAACCAGATACGTCAGACTGTCATTGATCATCATGTCCTGCAATACATCACCCAGTTTGTTCCCGTTGGCTGTCTCGAAAATATTGTGTTTCGAGCTGTCTCCTTCATAATACCGGTAAGAGACAGAAGCATTGGCTTTTTGCCAGCCTCCTTCATTAAGTATAAAAAATCCTTCTCCTGCCTTAAATAGCTGGTCATCGTCCTGATCATTTTTTACACATGCAGTGAAAACGGTTAAAATCGTAATGGCCATTACTATATGAAAGCTAAAGCGGTGAATTTTTTTAATTGTTGTAAACATAATCTTGATTTTTAATTTTTTATTTTAAATAAATTCTATTCCTTAAAATTGCTCTGCCGGGTTCGTTGCAAAGGTTTTTTGGGGAAAATTTCTGTTTTGAATCCAACCAATACATTGATTCCCGGCATAGGATAGTTTTCAATCGTCTGGTAACTGTTGTTGAACAGATTATTGACTGAAAAAAACAATCGTGAATTCCATTGCCCCCATTTAAAGTTCCTGCCAAAACTGAAGTCCAACAGATAATATGGCTTCAAAAAGTAGGCATTGTCGGAACTGGTGAATACCCTGGATGTCCAGGTTTGAAAAATCGTCATTGAATTGGATCGAAAATTCAGTGTTGCCATGTGTTTGATAGAGTGAACAGGTGTATAGATCATCTGAAATTTTTCAGGATTGTCAACAATGCTCCATGTTTTGTTGAATTGATACATTACGTCGCTCGCGAATGAAGTTTTGAGGCGTTTACGCTCAAATCCAAAGTTAGCCTCCATACCATAAGACCTAACATTGTCCATATTCTGAGCATAGAACAAACCCTGTCTGGGCAACCAGATGATCCAGTTGCGAATATTTTTAGCATAAATATGTGTGCCAAAAGTGATATGCCGGTTGATTTTTGATTCAATACCAACATCAGCTTCAGTGACGCTTTCAGGCTTTAATGCCGGATTGCCCCCCACAGGCCAGTAATAATCGTTGAATCCCGGGAACCTGAAATTTTTTCCGACGGAAAGCATCAAACTCATGTTTTTTCCAAGCGTCAAACCAGACTGCAAAAAAGGGGCAAAAGGTACTATTTGTCGATCCCGGATGCCTGTTTTGAATCCTCCGTTCAATATAAATCCTCCACCTGGTTGTGCGTTCAGTTCGGTCCGTAACAAGGTTTGATCGTAGGAAGGTGGGTTTGGGTAGGCAGAGGATTCCGCAAAAATGAATTCAGTTTCGAGCTGTGCATTCAGGCTGATCTTTTCAGATATAAGTTGGGAAAATCTGATCTGATTCACCAGCTTATTGGCGGTTGAATTGGTCAATATCGATTTGTTTTTGCTTTCATATTGAAGCAGATCTCTTAAAAAAGCAAATTGCATTCTGAAAACGGATCTCTTGTTCCGGAGTTGATAAAAGAGAATGGTCCTGAATGCCTGGTCTTTTTGAGTGGCGTCGCTGATTTTTTCATAAAGTGAAGCCGGAATTTCTCGTTGACTATCGAGCATCCAGAGATGAATTCCTATATGTGAATTTCTGGAGACAAGATACTTGTAGCTGGATTTTACCTGCGCAAAACGAGTTGCAGCATGTACCTGGCGGAGAAATTCATTATTTTTACTGTATCTGTATGCATTCTGGTTTTGATCGGCGGAAAAATCAGCTTGCAAAAGGTGTTTATTTTGGTGAAGGTCAGCATGCACTGCAAGATCATATCCAAGGGTAGAATGCAGCGAGCCGGACAATGAGACTTTGCTTTGGACGGGATCAAACTGATCATTCAATTCAAGTGTGCCTGCGATACCTGTCTGACTACCCAAGGGATTGAAACGAATTTTGTTGAGGCCATTGGTTCTGATCAGACTGAGGTCAGCCATGCCGGGAAGCGGGTGGTTGATTGGGATATCATTCCACATTATAGCTACCTGAGCGGAATTGCTTCCCCTGCTGGAGAGCGAATAGATAAGCCCAGGGCCATAAGTTCGGATATGAAGCGGGCTTCTGTTCTGGAGAATCAGGCCGATATCTTTATACGTGAATAAAGAGATGTCCGCACTATCCTGCAGATCCAGTAGGTCATATTTGTTATCCGGATGTGTATCATAGATGGTTACTGCAGGAATTCTGATGGTATCCACAGGTTCAGCAAAGGCTGAGCAAGCTTTTACAAAAAAGAGTAGCATCACCGTTAAAGAGCTGATAATAATATGTTTAAAACCTGAGATCATGCACCTGTTTATTATGATATAACCGTTGATTTTGATCTATATCAGGCCAAAGAGGATATCTGTAGAAGGAATCCTGAATGAAAGAATTTCCGGATGCAGTTGCAAAATGATCAAAGGTTAAATACGGCCTATGATCCGGCAAAGCGCCTGAACAAGCATCAAAACATCAAAAATGAATGGGAAAAATTACTGCAAAGGCAGTAATCGGAGTTTTACGTGTATCAGCAGGTAAAATCAGTGTGTTTTTCTTCCCGAAAACAAATTGATGCATTGAACTTGGCAGGTCTTCTGACTTGTCCCGGATATGTCGCCTTCCCATCTAATGACAGTGGCAAAATGACATTCCTTTTTACAGGACTTACAGCTGCGGGTACAGTTCCGGATTTACACCGGATTCCTTATTAATCCCCATCGGGAACCAAAATCGGTGCTAAGGTAACAGATTTTTTTGGTTAAAGAATTATTTATCCGGAAATTTATAATTTGGCTCAAAGAGAAATCTGAGTTGACGGAAACGGTGTGATCTGTTTTTTAAAATTGAGAAAGGTTGACCCCGGTTGCAGCAAACCTTTCTCAATTTTGAATTTCTTCGGTTGAAATCTTGTTTGGATGGCTTTTAACTCTGTACAGACCTCCTTATTTGACCACCATGATCTTTCCCCTGAACATTTGGCCATCCAGTACAATACGATAAAAGTAGATACCTGATGGAAAACTGCTGCTATCTACCCTGAGTTCACCGGTCACTCCACGGAATTGAGCCATTTTTTGCCCGTCAAGACTGAACAGTTCCACATCCCATTTTTCATTTGAATGACGGTTTGCTATTGTGATCTCGTCGCTGACCGGATTTTTAACCATAAATACAGGGTTGAAGTAGGCATCTTCTGTAGCCACTGCATTTCCCGCGATGCTGATATTGTCCAGAAAAATGCTTGATTTGAAAACGACCATCGTTAATGATATTTGTGAAATATCAACTTCTGACAACGGGAAAGCATAGTGCTTTAAATCAGATCCGGTGTTTGAAATCACCTGGCCAATCAGGTTGCCATCCTGCTCAACTTTCAGTACATGCTCATAATCATTGTAACCATTCATTTTTAGATCAAAAGACAACTCAGGTTTTTTAATATGTTCGAGGTCAGCACAAAAAGTGATACTGTTTTTATAATGATCAGGAATAAAATCAAGGTAATCTTCAATGTTCATGCATGTTTGAAGTTCAGATGGACTAAGGTTGTTTGAGATTTTAAGCATGCCATTATTCACTTCAAGGTTGCAATAGATACATGAATTGTAACTGAGCAAAGCTGGTAATTCAGGTTCTTCAAAGGTCAATACTTCATCCTTTTTCAAAGGCTGGTTCAAATGGATATCTAAAGATGTTGAATAAAATAAAAAGAGTTCATCATCCAGTTTAAAAAATACTTCGAACAGGAGGTCATCCAACGTTCCCAGATAATTGGTATCGATTTCCACAGGTAATCTTAAATGCGTAGTTGAGTAAAACGTCCAGTGATCTACGGGAAGAAGGATCGAATTCTTTGTTCCGCTGATTTTAACAAAATATTCTATGTCTAAAACATCACAATAATTATTCTGAACAAATCCATAAAAATTCAAAACCGGATTACCAATACATTTTTGAACGGACAATAAATATATTGTCTCCATAGATATCGTATTTTCTTTATCCATAGGAACAACCGGACTATATTCGATGGTATAAAATTTGTTAAAAACTAATGAATCCTGACGACGAATTGAAAGTATGTTCACTAAATTAATATTATCAGTTTTTACTAATTTTAGATCCAGGGCATTTCCGGAGTAATTGAAGGTCAATGAATCTCCGACATTCAAATCCAGGGGAAGGACCTGGATGGTATCCAGAAAATCAACCCTGACGAATTTTTCATCATTTGAGTAATACGAAACAAATGCCTCAAAACGAAATTCTGAACCGGCAGGAATTGAATTTTTTGATCTGTTGATTATTTTGGTCTGCAATGTACTCAACTCCGACTGACATAAAGCCTTCTTTCCGTTTCCATTGTAATTATTTATAGTGATTTCAAAAGTATAAATTGGCTCATCCGGCGGACCAACAAGAATGGTTTCGTCTGTAATACCAACCGCTTTCCATGCTTCCAGTATAGAATTGGTGATGAGAGAATCATTGAACAGGTCATTTGCCGCAGCAAGTGACATGGTATAAGCATCAAAATAATTTGAATTTTCATTCAGATAATTGACATTCAGATTGAATGCCAGGTCTATGGCGTTATCCATACCTATTGACTTCACATCGAAAGGAACATTTTTTTCATTGTTGCCGTTCTTGCCATTCACCAACAGGTAAAACCAATAATTAAGCACTCCGCTGTTGGAATGAACACCTCCATTATCAAAAAAGTCAGTTGACCAGTATTTTCCTTTATAGTATTTCGGGCATTCGTATAAATTCGGATCGCTCATGGATCGGATGGGGTCTACTGACGGCTTTTTCGGGATTTCTTTTCCGATGATCCACGAAAAATGTTGTGGGACCGTATAATATTCCAGCGCTTTTCCAAAAATATCGCTCATCGCTTCATTCAAAGCGCCCGGTTCGTCCCGATAAACCAGGTTGGAACTGAATTCTGTAAGGCCATGGGTAAACTCATGAGCGACGATCTCTATAGATGTAAATGGATTATAATTAAAGCAATCACCTGTACCAAATGTTGAACTGGTCCCGTCCCAGTATGCATTGACCAGACCTGCCTCACTGACATTGGAAATCAAAGCAAAACCATTGTTGTCAATACTGTTATAATTATATCTGTCCATAAGAAAATCATAAAACTTATTCGCGGCAAACATTGCATCAATGGCAGAATTTTCCCACAAATCCTGAAAATCCCAGTAAGAGGTGTCATTTTCTACTACCATTCCTGTATTTGAATTTAACACATAAATTCCATTGCCTTTTGTCAGATCCTGGAGCAAAAAACGATTTTCTGCCAAAGAGTCCTGGTTGAAATCTACCTGACCATAAAAATTGGATTTTCCTTTAGCCGGAATGGTTTTCTGTTTGATTTTATCTATCGCATTGATAAACGTACCGTCTTTCGCCTGTAAATAAACCAGTTTTCTAAAAGAATTTGAACTGTCGGTTCCGGATATCAGTAACTCATAGGCCAAAACTGTATTACCTGAGATATCCGGATATTTGAAATCCATCAGGCATAATTCAGCGGCTTCCACCTGTATCTCAAGGGACTGAATCGTATGATCAGATCTCCTGACGAGGCTTTCAAAAAAAGCTTTTCCTTTGAGTTCGGCATCTGCAAGGTTGAGTTCAGGGATGATTGATACTTTATCAGTTCTCAGGATATTCCCGTTTGACCGGTAAACATGATCTTTATTGGAATGAAGCATGTAATTACCGCCCCTGACCTTTAAACCCTGATAATATTGCTGGTAACGGGTATGATGATGACCTTTTTTATCCACATACGAAGCCGTCTGTACCATTTTAGTATGCTCGTTAATTAGAGCTTTGTCATTGAATGTCAGGAAATAATCATCTGTTTTAATCGATGAATTGTTCCCTTCATAGGAGACCATTTTTTGATTTTGAGCCAGGGAGATAAGTGAATGGAAGAAAACCAGCACAGTAAGTAAAACTAAGTTTTTCATGATGACGATTTTAATTTAAGTGATCATCCGATTTTTTGATGAAAATAATTCATGCCTTGATCGGAGAAAAATGCATTAATGTTAATACTTTGTTTATTTGATAATTTTTTGAGTTATAGCTTAAACGAATTTTGTTTTAATGATCATCCTTTTCCAAAAAATATACATGGATTTGATTTCAATTCATTTCACACGTTGAAGTGTAGTCTATTGCTTGGAAAATTTGGATTTAGTTGAAACAAATGTATTGATAATCTTTCAATTAGTCAAATAAACAG
>DDTL01000200.1 GCA_002344345.1 Saprospiraceae bacterium UBA2365 | reverse complement strand
GCCCTTATTTGCTTCCGTTTAATTGAAATTCCTGATGTAAAGTTTTGAATACCGATTGTATATCCAACATTTCAACACAACATAAACTTTTTTAAAGTATTCATTGACTTTTTGGAAGAACTTCTGAATACTATTTTTTACAAACATAAAAAAAGTATATTCAGTTTTTTATGTTTGGTTGGCACAATGTAAAAATCAATTTTATTCATTGATGAGTCAATTTTAAAAAGTATAAAGTTTAAGTCTGCTCTGAATAGTCCAATTTATTGATTTTCAATCGTTTTTTGTCATAACCTACTGACGCTGAAGGTCAGCACAAGACTAAAAGGAAACGATTGAAAATCAACAAACTAAAAGTCCCCTTTTAGGTATATACTGACTGAAAACGTCAGTTGGGATTTAAGGCGCAAAGACTTTTCGGAGAGGAGCCAAGTTTGTAAAGGTAAAAGTGTAAATAATTGATATTGAACACTTTAACTACAAATACAAAATTATCCTAAACATCTTAAAATCAGCAATATAACTTTTAGAACTTTCAACTTTATAACTTTTTGGACTGAACTCAGTGATTGAAAAAATCATTGGTCTCATACAATCCATTATTCAAAAAACCAACCTGATGGTCCGAATGAATAAATTATAAAAGTTTCCCGATAAAAGTTAAATATTTTGGGGCCAAAGTAAATACTGAAAAAATCATTCCTCCCTGACAAAAGCTTTGATCTGACCGGCTTTATAGGCCGGTGCAATGGAAATCAGAATGCCGATGACCAAAACTGTAAATGCCACGATTGCAAAATCTTCCCACCGAATCTCAACCGGATAAGCACTGATCACAAATCCGTCTGGTACTGTGATCAATCCTATATTTTTTTGGAGATAATATAATAGCAAAGCAATACCAAAGCCAAAAATAATGCCCAGGGATGAAATCCAGATACCTTCAGCAAGGAAAATTTTTCTGACCATCCCATCGGTTGCACCCATGGCCTTTAAAATGGAAATATCTTTCTTTTTGTCCAAAACGATCATCCATAAGCTCCCAATCAGGTTGAAAGCGACCAAAAAAATGATCAGACAGACAATGGCAAAACTCAGCCATTTTTCAATATTCATGATCTTTAAAAAAACTTCATCCTGTTCGAACCGATTTTGAAATATAAAGTCCGACCCAAAGTGCTCCCTTAATGTACTGATGACCTTTCCAATGTTTCCTTCTGTTTTGATTTCTATAGCAGAATACTCGTTTTCGGTTTGTAATAAATATTCAACTACTGCGAGGTCACAAATAAGATATTTATTATCTGCCTCGCTTTGAACCGCAAAAATACCACTGGGCACAATATTCACCTGTAAAAAAAATGGGTCAAATGGCCCGGCAACATCCTTTTTAGGAATATAAACCTCCAAAGGTTCAAAACCATGTTCAGGAACCAGCTTTAACTGCCCTGCAATACCAGCTCCGATGATCCCATAGTTGACGCCATCAGCCTCAACCTTATAAGATCCAAGGCGAATCGTAGAATCGATATGGTTGACCACACCATACTGTTCATCCACACCTTTGATCACTCCGAACACCTGCATATCATCATACCGCATCATAACCACCTCTTCCAGAACTTTTGAGTAGTTCACCAAACCCGGAATAGAATCAAATATTTTTAATTTTTCCTCATCTATACTAAATGTTTTGCCTTTCGCCGGCAACATTTTGATTTCAGGATTAAAAGCATTGAAATAACTACTGATCAATGTTTCAAAACCATTGAAAACCGATAGAATTAGTACCAATGCTGCAGCTCCAATAGTGATTCCCAATACAGAAATTCCTGTAATGATATTGATGGCATTGACAGTTTTTTTCCCGAATAAAAACCTTCTTGCTATTTTAAATGATAAACTCAATGATTTGATTTATGTTTCCAATAAGCAAATATAACATTAAAAAGACTTTTGGTGGTATGAATAGTGATAATTAGGGTGTATCAAGGTGCAATGAATTGCAATGAATTGAGCGGGAACCGGGATTTGAATGTTGACGGTCTCGGTCAGCATCATGAAAATTGTTCCTTCGAAAAACTCGTCATGACCCGCGAGACTTTGAAAAACACTTTTTGAGCGGGAAACGGGATTCGAACCCGCGACCCTCAGCTTGGGAA
This sequence comes from Saprospiraceae bacterium UBA2365, assembly GCA_002344345.1. Classification (GTDB taxonomy): domain Bacteria; phylum Bacteroidota; class Bacteroidia; order Chitinophagales; family Saprospiraceae; genus UBA2365. The sequence goes on along the minus strand of DDTL01000200.1, from coordinate 19,742 downwards.
GNNGCTCTACCCCTGAGCTACTCCCGCTTGTTTCTATTTTTTTCTATTTGTTTTAATCTTATGACTTCTCATTTGATTCGAATGCTGACGCTCTCGGTCAGCATCATGACAATTTTTCCTCCGAAAAATTCGTCATGACCCGCGACCCTCAGCTTGGGAAGNNGCTCTACCCCTGAGCTACTCCCGCAATATTAATAAACCTGAGCCTCTCATGGGATTTGAACCCACGACCTGCACGTTACGAATGTGCTGCTCTACCGCTGAGCTAAAGAGGCAAATGAGTCAACAAAAATACAATCTCTTTACCAATATTTAACTCAAATTTAATATTTTTTATGGGCGTAAACTATACTTCAGTTTGAACCGTCTGTATAATTGGATATTGAGCATCACCAATAAAAATCCATAAAACAAGTCTTCGACAGGAATGGTGAATATCCTGCGACCCAGGTTAAATTCATCATTATACCAAACGATTGGCGCTTCTGTAAAACTACCGGTCAATACTCCGTTGCTCAATAAAAACAACGGAATGATTGCCAGATACGAAAAATAAAGATAGGACACATCCCATTTTCTGAAAAAGACGACTAATAAATAAATCCCGGTTACAATAAAAGTCACACTGGTATACCATCTTCCGAATGTAGCCAGCCCGATTACCAGCAACGCAATGGCCAATATTATGGTTATGATATGGTTTATTTTTGCAAAAGGATCTTTTTTTATGTGAAATTTGATGGCAAAATAAGTAAAAATACATGCATACGGCACACAGATAAAAAACAATACTTCTTCAATGGGCAAATTAATCAGGTACATACCGGTAAGATAAACCGGGTTAAAACCCCAGATACCGGCTTCAGTAAATAAATAATCCCAGATAAGAAAAAAAACTGCCACTGATAAAATAGCCGGGAAAACAAATTTCCAGTCTTTATAAAAAGCATTTTGAGGAAAGAAACTGGCCAGGAACGGAAACCCGATACAGGCAACATCCACCAATAGGTACAATAAGGATTCGTTCATTTCTTTTCGTTTTGGATAAAATATTTTTGTGGAACATACAGCATTCCAAAACATTCTCCATCTTCTTTCCCAATATATTTATGATGAACTTTATGCGCCTTTCTCAATCCTGCCAGGTATGGATTTTTTGTATTTCTGAACCACCTGATCCTTTGATGAATGATCACTTCATGTACCAGAAAATATGCAAATCCATAAAAAAGGATACCCAACCCAATAAAGAATTTCACATTCAAACCCGTAGTCAGTCCATATATCATCAGTAAGGCGCTCGGTACAGCAAAAATTACAAAAAATGCATCATTCTTTTCAAATAATCTGGTATATCCCGGTTGATGATGATCCTCATGCAAATACCATAAAAACCCATGCATCACATACTTATGAGTAAGCCAGGTCACACCTTCCATCAAAACAAAAGTTAACAACGTGACTAAAGCATAAAAAACGTATATCATAATTTCAATTATTTAAACGATCAATTTTTCCCCCTTAAAACTGTTTTACCCTGACTATCCGAGTCTTATAAGTAATCTTTTCTGTTCCCCTGTTCGTTACGCGAATATAAACCAAAAACTATATTTTGCAAATTTCAGAAAAACTTCATCCTAGTTTATACATTTTTAAACAATACTATAATTTGTTAAAGATATGCCGCAAATACGCTTTGGCAAGAATGAAAAACTTCATTGAATTTGAAACGCGTATTCGCTTGTGCATCAATTCTTTACTGTCAGCTTTTTTTAGCTTGTGAAGCAAATGCAAATAATATCTGTAAGCTGAGTAAACCCCAAATCTGGCTTTAACAGGTAATTGGCTGATTCCAACAAAAGCCTGATTAAAATCGGTTTCAATATCCTTCACTATTTCATCTTTTGCCTGATTTGAAAGCTCTATTCCTGTCAGATTTGGAAAATAAGATCTCCCAAGCTCACCAATATCGTTCCTGATATCTCTGAGAAAATTGACCTTTTGAAAAGCCGACCCAAGTTTGATCGCATAGGGTTCCAGCTTTTTATATTGCGCATTGTCTCCTTCAAGGAATACTTTCAGACACATCAATCCGACAACATTCGCTGATCCATGGATATATCTTTCATATTCATCAAGTGTGTGATAGTCCTTCTTGGTCAGGTCAAGCCTCATGGAAGCGATAAAATCATCCACCAGTCCATACAATTCATATTTATGAACTACTTCCTGAAATGAATTCAACACAGGATTCATACTGATCTTCCTGGTAAGCGCTTTGTCATAATTGGTAACAAAATCCTCAAGCAATTCTGCCTGGTGATAATTGTGAAAAGTATCCACAATCTCATCCGCATACCTAACAAATCCATAGATCGCATAGATAGAAGGTCTGATATGCCTTGAAAGCATACGTATACCCATCGAAAACGAAGTAGAATACGCCCGGGTTATTTTTTTACTGATTTCGTAACTTGTTTTGTCAAAAATATGCTTCATGACCTTTCGTAATCTGAAATTAAATTGCTCACTATTTTTCCCGATATCAAACTGGGTGGAACTCCCGGTCCGGGAACTGTTAATTGTCCTGTAAAATACAGATTATCAAGTTTTTTACTCTTCAACCTGGGTCTCAAAATATGGGTTTGCAACAGAATATTAGCCAATCCGTATGCGTTTCCTTTGTAAGAGTTGTAGTCATTGACAAAATCGCTTACAGAAAAGGATTCACTAAAAAGTATTTCATCCTTGACGCTTTGACCGGTATTTCTTTCTATTCTTTCAATGATGATGTCCAGGTATTTCGTCCGTGTTTTCTGGTCGTCATGCTTTAATCCTGGTGCGATCGGAATCAGAAAAACTGCAGCTTCTTTCCCTTCAGGAGCACATCCCGGATCAGTTTTTGACGGGAAACTTGCATAAAATAAGGGATCCACAGGCCATTTTTTGTTGTCATAAATGCTCTCGGCATGTTTATCAAAAGAGGGTTCAAAAAACAAGGTGTGGTGTTCTAAATTTACCAGTTTTTTATTAAATCCGACATAATACATAAGTGCTGAAGGAGCAAATGTCCTTGAATCCCAGTATCCTTCAGAGTATTGTCTCAGAGATTGTGGTAACAACGTTTCAGTATGGTGGTAATCAGCGCCGCTCAGCAATACATCACAGTTGAAATCTCCGTGATCTGTCCTCGCTGCAACCACCTTTCGGTTTTTTACCACCAGTTCATTTACAGCATGACCTGTCAGAATCTCCACGCCCAATTCGTTAGTCAGTGCTTCCATCGCTTTGACAACAGCAAACATTCCTCCCATCGGATGCCAGGTACCCAGTTTAATGTCAGCAAAATTCATGAAATTATAAAAGGCCGGCGTATTGGAAGGCTTGGATCCCAAAAAAAGTACAGGAAACTCTAAAATGGTTCTGAGTCTCTGGTGTCTGATTCCAGCCCTTACCTGTCTGCTGATGGTACTGACAAACTCATTGAGCTTAAAAATTGTATCCCTTGTCACGATTTCAAAAATATTCAAAGCAGGTTTGTAGACGAGATCCTTTATGGCAATATCATAATTTTTCCCTGCTTTATCGATAAATTTTTGAAGGTTTCTCCCTCCGCCAGTCTCAAGTTGTTCGAAAGTTTGCTTTAATTTCTCAAAATCTGCATGATTGTCGATATAATCATGTTCACCAAAATAAACCCTGTAACCCGGATCCAGCCTTTTTAAATCGTAAACATCTTCCACCTTCTTTCCAAAATCCCCGAAAAAACTGCTGAATACATCCGGCATCCAGTAAAAACTGGGGCCCATATCAAAAACAAATCCGTCTCTGACCAATTGCCTCGCTCTTCCGCCAATTTCCTTGTTCTTTTCAAGTATGGTCACACCAAAACCTGCTTTGGCAAGATAAGCGGCTGCAGCCAGAGAAGAAAAACCACTTCCAAGAATTACTATTTTTTTTCTTTGCATTAATAATTCAATATTTAATTTTATGAACAGGGTCAAAAAACAGGAAAGCACCAAAATGAAATCACATGTTATGGACGCTTTCCAAATTTTTAATCAAATGTATTACATCATACAACCCTTTATTTAGTTGGTTGGGAATCAATTATTCAATGTATTTATTTCCAAAACATTATGAACAATAAATATCAATATAATTTGACTATTTATCAATGATTCACGACAATAATTCTATTTCCCTATCTATTAACTCAACATCTGTCATCAGAATTTTATCATGATTCCAACCGTTGGCAATATAGTGCCTGAAAAGTTTTCGATAGATTTTAAAACATAGCGGGCTCCATTATCCGTGGTCTCAAAACTTCCATCTTCATTGAGAGATCTGACGATATAATCCTGACCTTTATTCTGGAAATTATAGGCATTCTGAATATCCAGATAAGTCATGAGGGAAAAATTCCTGAAAAAGAAATTTTTGTCAATCCGGATATCCAACTGATGGAAAGATTTGAATCTCAATGTATTCAGTTGATCAAAATCAAAATATGGCTGACCGCTTGCATCCCATGCCTGAACCAATGCAGAAGTTTCCAGATCATAAGGTGTGTAAGGTAATCCGCCCACAAACCTCCATTTCAATCCGGCTCTCCACTGCTTGTTGAACTCTTTGGATGCTGTTATTGTCAGTAAATGCTTGCTGTCCCAGGACGACGGCACAAAAACATCCTCAATAGTGGTAAATTCACTTCTTACAAAGGTATAAGCACCCAAAAAACTGAATTTTTTGAAATTCATCCTGCCCAAAACTTCAAACCCAAGGGCTCTTCCCTTTCCTGTAAATGCAACTTCCGCAATTCCGGCTACTCCGGAATAATCCGCTCCCTGATTAGCAAGGCTCACTCCTGTCACCACATCGATCGGATATTGGAAATAATCTTTATAAAAACCCTCCACAGATACCAGGATCTCTTTGGAAATCCTCCTTTCCAAACCAAGATTTACCTGATTTACACCTATATATCTCGCAGTTTCCTCATTGACCAATTCATTTTCATTATTCCTGAAACCCAGAGTCGTATATGCCGGTAGTTGATAATATCTTCCTGCACCCATGTTCAGCAAAGTATTCTCAACGATCGTATAGGACAGGGAAAGTCTGGGAGAAAATTGTTTCAAAGGATTCAACATGTCTTCGTTGTAATTGTTGGCATCAAGCCTCAATCCTGCAGAAACCAGCAACCTGCTGTTGAAAATCCTGGAGGAAGCCTGGGCCGATAGTCCATATTTAAGCAGGTCAAGCTGTGATTCATAATCAATGGTAAATGGCTGACCATTCACAAAAACCTGTTGCCTTGAATCATTGAAATAACGGGCATACTCAGAATTTGCACTCAAAACATATTTAATGCCTTCTTTTCTGAAATTCAATTCATACCTGAACTTGTTTTCTGCTTCCCAACTAAGATAATCCAGTCGTCTGGGCAAAGTTTCATCGTTATCCGGATATTTGTAGAATTGATTGTTGAGCATATTTCTGCTCAAAACCAGTGTATGACTTCCGGAATTGGTAAAATGCTTGTACACAGCTCCCAATGTATAACTCCATTGATTATTAACCGGTATCTGACTCAAAATATATTGCTGGGACTCATCCGGATTTTCAATAGAAGTATTCAGTTTTAAATTGTCCAGAGAACCCAGACTAATGATGGTCAATTGATTTTTTGGATTGAAAGTGGTCTTGACTTTCAATTGATAATCGTTGAAAGTGGGCAAAAATGGTAAACCTATAGCTGAAAACAAAAACTGGAGATAAGACCTTCGTACAGAAAAAATATAACTGGTTTGCTTACCCAATGGTCCGTCCAGGGTCAGCCCTGCTTCACTGGCACCCAATGTTGCCTGCAAACTTGTTTTATCTTTGCTACCTTCCTTCAATCTGAAATCAAAAACACCACTCAATGCATTGTATTTATTGGCAGGAAAAGAACCCGAATAAAAGTCCACCTCTTTGATAAAATCCGCATTGATGATACCAACCGGACCACCCGAAGCACCTTGGGTAGCAAAGTGATTCAGAACTGGGATTTCTACATCATCCAGGTAAAATCTGTTTTCACTGGGTCCTCCACCACGTATAATGATATCATTTCTGAAAGCTGGTGTGGATCCCACACCCGGGAATGACTGGATAACCTTGGAAATGTCCCGGTTACTTCCGGGATTTCCTTCTATCTCCTTCACTCCGATACTTTGCATAGATATAGGTGCTTCGATCTTCTTTTCAAAAATGTCGGCTGAAATCACAACTTCCTTTAATAACTGACTGGATGGTTCAAGTTTTAACTCGATGAATGGAATATTGATATTATTGATCAGAATGTCCTCACTTGTTTTGGTGGCATATCCCAGGTATGAACCCACCAGTTTGATATATCCCGGCTCCAACCCGGTGAAAAGGAAAATTCCATCCAGATCACTGGTCGCTCCGATCTGTGTGCCTTCGATGAAAACATTGGCAAACGGCAGCGGTTCATTGTTGCCTGCATCCTTGATAACTCCTTTGACCTGTCCATTCTGTGCGCCGGCATGGAAAGCCAGCAAAAGCATAAAATATATGATTGCAATTTGAAATATTTTTTGCATTGTTTGATTGATTTTTTTGTTTGTTAATTCCTTTGATCAAGCTGATTAATCAAGGAGAAAATGATTTTTTTTGAAAAATAAATTATTTGCTGCTATTCAGTCTGATCTCCATGGTATCAAAAATAAGCAACGCGGTGGTCATGGTTTTCAAATTGGTAAAAAGCTTCCCGCTATCCCCTTTTGGATCACCATGACCAATGGGATTCAAATAAAAACTCCCGCTTTTTTCGTCAATGGTCACACTGTAAACAACAGATGGTTGTGCCGATCTTTTGTAAGCGGGGCTATCCGGATACAAATTATTCGTCCAATGTTCATTCCAGTCCCAGGTTTGGTTGACCTCCATTAAAACCCTGAATGGCAATTGATCCGCTATGGATGTTTCAAAATTGAATGCTGTCTTTTGCGTAGCTCCCGTATAAGCATCTACAAATGGATTTTGCGGAGTTGGAACTTTAGTTCCGTCCTTTGAACCCGGTTTTTTATGCGTCCAGTATGGTAGCGCGGCAGGCTGAAAAGAAGGTCCTTTGGTTTTGAGCCAAATACTGTCACCCTGCATTTGATGGCCGAAAATTCCGCTTGCGTAAGATTCAGTAATATAAATAGTTCTTAAATAATTACCCGCCATATCTTCCGCCCAGACCACATAGGTTGGATGATTGAAATGTTTGCCCGGCTTCAGATTTAGGGTGAAAGTATCCCCTTTTTTATTGGCTGCAGGATCAACAATGGTAACCACTTCTTCCACCCTGGTTGTGGGTTTGCATTGCATAAAAACTATGGCAGACAATAGTATTATAAAATAGTATTTGTTCATTTGAATTAATTTAGTTTTGTATATTTTTGACATTTATGCTACGTTTTTGTAGTAATTTAATGCAAAAATAATTGTCATTTTAAATAATTGTATATTTTTGTATAAAATTTTTAAAAAAAATACGATGTCGGATAATATTGAATTGATCAGACAGCTCCTGGGTTTTGTTCAGGATTTTGAAAATGAAGGCGGTAAAGCGGATATTAAGGAATTTGCTTTGTTTCTGAGAGACAAAACTATTTTAGAAAATCCTGCCAACCTGGAATACGATTTTAATCTCGAAAATTATCAGAATTATAAATCTTATCCTGAGGTGGAATTCTCTACATTGCTCACAGGACTGTTTCGCTTCGCAAAATTTTACATCAAAAAAGCATTATCCGGCACCTCAATTAAAACCCTGGATGAATTTGGTTTCCTGGCAACCCTTTTGAGAAATGGAAGTTTGCTCAAAAACGAACTTATCAATTCTCATTTACTTGAAATTTCAAGCGGAAGCGAGGTGTTGAAACGACTTATCAACAGTGGTCTTGTCAGCGAATCTCCCGATGAAAATGATAAGCGGGCAAAAAGGGTTTGCATCACGCCACTTGGTATTACCGAATTAATGGAATCGTTTAAGGTTATGCACAAGGTTTCTGAAATAGTCATTGGAAATCTGGACAAATCTGAACTGCTCAATGCCTTGACCATTTTCAATAAATTACATTATTTTCACCAAAACATTCAGGATTGTGATAAAAACGCTTCCCTGGATGATCTGCATGAGAAATATGTCGTTTACAGTTATAGGCCATCAGCAAATTAATTATCTAAACTTAAGCATGAATTCAATCAATCGCGTGTTGATAGCTGGCGGAACCGGTTTCATTGGCACATCACTCAAAAACTATCTGGAAAATCAAGGTTACGAAGTAGGTGTATTGACGCGCAATCGAAATGCTACAGCACCCAACATATTTTATTGGAATCCTGCGACCAATGAATTTGATCACCATGCTTTTGCCTACGCTGATTTTGTAATAAATCTGGCCGGAGAAAACATCGCTGCAAAAAAATGGACTGGTGAGCGAAAAAAACAAATCCTGGATAGCAGATTACAGGCAGCAGATTGCCTGGCCTCCAACTTTTTGTCCGCAGGTTTCAAACCTAAAAAAATGATCTCTGCTTCTGCAATAGGGTATTATGGTCAACAAACCACCAACGAAATCTTTACCGAAACATCTGCTCCGGGTACCGATTTCGTTGCTCAGACTGTCCAGGCATGGGAAAATGTGCAGGATGTCTTCGAAAATTTGCAAATTCCTGTCACCAGGATACGTATCGGTATCGTGCTTTCACAAAAAGGAGGTGCTTTGCCCAAAATGACCGTTCCGGTAAGGTTTGGAATCGGATCGGCCATCGGTTCCGGGAAACAATATATGCCTTGGATCAGTTTGCGGGACTTACTGCACATTTTCCATTTTGTCCTGGAAAATGAATTTCCCGGGGAAGTTTTCAATGCCGTTTCTCCCGTACATATCATAAACAGAGATTTCTACAGAGAACTGGCCAGAGCCCTGAAAAAGCCATTTTTCTTCCCGAATATTCCTGCATGGTTATTAAAGCTGATTTTGGGTGAAATGTCGGGCTTATTGCTTGAGGGAAGCAGGGTTTCTTCAGAAAAATTAATTAAAGAAGGATTCATTTTTGAGGATATTGAATTATACCGGACATTGGTTAAAGAGTTTGATGAAACTTCAAATCCTTAAATCAAATCATCTTTTTCTCAAAACATAACTTATTTTTGCCTCGTGAATGAACATAAAGGCAGGATATTAGGCATCGATCCGGGCACCAATTTGATGGGCTTTGCGATCCTGGACACATTTCAGAATGACCTGAAAGTTGAGACAATAGGGGTATTAAACCTCAAAAAACTGGACGACCACCAGGAAAAACTCAGAGAAATATTCCTACAGACCCAGGATCTGATCGAACAATACCGACCCGACATTATGGCCATTGAGGCACCGTTTTTCGGAAAAAACGTTCAATCCATGTTGAAATTGGGTAGAGCACAGGGCGTTGTCATCGCTGCGGCGATACTGCTCGGCCTCGAAATACACGAGTATTCTCCTAAAAAAATCAAGCTTTCCATCACCGGCAACGGCAATGCCGCTAAAGAACAGGTCGCTGCCATGCTTTGCCAGATCCTGAAGATCACCATCAACCAAAAACATTTGGATTCATCAGATGCCCTGGCTGTTGCCGTTTGCCACTATAACCAGAATTCAGGAAATAAAATAGGTGGAAAAAGATATTCAGGCTGGGCTTCCTTTGTCACAGACAACAAGGACAGATTAAAATAATTGGTTTGGCAACCAAATTTGAGTCTGCTCCGAAAAGTCCAGTTTGTTGATTTTCTTTCGTTTTTCGCCCCGACCTACTGACGTCAAAGATCAGCACAAGAATAAAGGGAAACGATTGAAATTCAACAAATTAAAAGTCACCTTTTAGGCATGTACTGACTGAAAACGTCAGTGCATGTACTGACTGAAAACGTCAGTGCACGTACTGACTGAAAACGTCAGTAGGGATTTATGGGGCAAAAACTTTTCGGAGTAGACTCAAATTTTATATGGTAATGTCTAAAGTAATTGAGGTTCCCGGAATGTCTTAAACCAGCAAAAAAGAATTGAAATCATTATATTTGTGCACAAAGCCATTATATGAAACAAATCGAACATATAGGTATTGCTGTGAAAGACATCCAGGCTTCGGAAAAGATTTTTTCTGCACTTTTTGGCCAAAAACCATACAAACACGAAACTGTAGGATCAGAAATGGTGACTACCTGTTTTTACCAGGCCGGGCCAAATAAAATTGAACTGCTGGAAGCAACCGATGAAAACAGCTCGATCGCACGCTATCTGTCTAAAAATAAAGAAGGTATCCATCATATCGCATTTGAAGTGGATGACATTTTCAAAGAAATGGAAAGGCTTAAAGCTGAAGGTTTTCAGCTTTTGCAGGATGCTCCCAAAAAAGGCGCAGACAACAAGCTGGTTTGCTTTATTCATCCGAAATCTGCAAACGGCATTCTGATAGAATTGTGCCAGGAAATCCCTGAGCCATGAACGTAGATACTTTTCATGGCGTGATCGCCATTTTTGGCGGATTTTTTGCCGGCGTAATGAACGCATTGGCCGGATTTGGTTCAGTGATCACGCTCAGCATCATGATCGAATTCATGGGCTTACCCGGAAATCTGGCCAACGGAACCAACAGGATCAGCGTCCTGGCACAATCTGCCATGAGCACTTTAGCCTACTTCCAAAAAGGAAAACTCAGTTTTAAAAATTCCTGGCCACTCATCGTTTTCACTTCACTGGGCGCGCTGCTGGGGGTTTATTTGGCGGTTAGAATCAGCAACGAACAATTCCTGGCTGCCTTCAAATATATGTTGATCGGGATGCTTTTGATCATTTTGGTCAAACCCAAAAGATGGTTGCGAAAAACAATTACAGAAAATCATCATGCACCATGGTACCATCTGCCATTGGCCTTTGCGGTTGGCATTCTGGGTGGCTTCATCCAAATGGGTATGGGGCTGTTCATGCTTATGGTCATGGTTTTGGTCGGCAGGTACAATATCATACATGCCAATGCTTTGAAAGTTTTGATCGTCACCCTTTATACAACAGTAGTTTTAATCGTTTTTCAGGTTTCAGGACTCATAGACTGGAAAATTGGATTGATTTTCGCGATTGGTCAGGGCCTGGGAGGTTACCTCGCTGCATACCTCGCTTCGGTTTATCCAAAAGCCGATATCTGGGTGTATCGTTTTTTGGTTTTGATCGTTATTGCTGTGCTGATAAAAAGCTTTGGTATCATTCCCTGGTTGCAGAGCATATAGTAGCTTTCCATTTATTGCAATCCCTGAAAACGTATTTGTAGACCGAAAACCTGGAATTTGAGAATTAATAATGCAGGAATCCGGGTCAGGTATGAAACGAATATACTATTGAACAAGTAACAAAAGTTTTGAACATCTGGTCCATTTATCAAAAGCATTTATGCCTGATAGTGGAAACCAAATATTGTTGTCTTAGCTATGAATTGCCGGCTGCATTATCTGCCGGAAATTCTTGAGATATTGCCTTGGCTTTAACCAAAAACACCTTAGCATTTGACTAAAGACTGCTTTAATAATTCTACAGCATCCAACCCATTCATAGGGCGGCAATTGAACAATTACGTCAAAATTAACTTATCATAACACTAGTTCATCAAAAGAAACTAACCAAACAACCAAAAACCATCCCTTCGATGCACCTTCAAAAAAAGCTTGCCTGACTTGGCATCAGGCAAGCTTGTTCAATATCTTCTTTTTTGTCTTATAATGCGAATCAAGGGTTGAAAAAAAGCTCCGAAAATCCTTTATTTGGCCTCAATCCTAAAGGAAGATAAAGGATTTTCTCGCTTTCATCCTTTAGGATCGAGGCAAAAAAGTGAGAAAATCCTGCTTATCTGCAGAATTAACTTTAACCCTTGATTCGCATTTATAACTTAAAATCAAGTATTCAACGCACCGCAAACACTCAATACCTGACCAGAAATATAGGTGCTCAGATCAGATGATAGGAAAACGGCTGCATTGGCAACATCATCTCCTGAACCGAGACGGTTCAAAGGAATATTAGCCAAAAATGTTGCTTTGGTTTCTTCTGTGAGTTTATCAGTCATGGCCGTCGCTATAAAACCCGGAGCAATGGCATTGCAACGAATGTTTCTCGATCCGAATTCCTTGGCCATGGATTTGGTAAAACCTATGATCCCGGCTTTGGATGCAGAATAATTGCCCTGACCAGCATTTCCGAATACACCTACGACAGAACTGATGTTGACTATTGAACCCGCACGTGCTTTCATCATAGGGCGAACAACCTGTTTGGTCATGTTAAAAACAGACTTAAGATTGATATTCATCACCAGGTCCCAATCTTGCTCGGTCATCCTCAGCAATAAATTGTCTCTTGTGATTCCTGCATTGTTGATCAATGCATCCACTTGTCCGAAATCACTGATGATCTCATTTACTGTCGCCTCACAATGCTGAAAGGAACTGGCATCGGATTCGTAACCTTTGGCCTGAACTCCCATAGCCAACAGTTCACTTTCCAGACTGATCATGTTCTCATCTCTCTTGATATCCGTGAAAGCTACAGAAGCTCCTTCCCCGGCAAATCTCAATGCCATTGCCCTGCCTATTCCTCTCGATGCACCGGTAATAATCGCTACCTTGTTTTTTAATAAACTCATATTTCTTATTTTTTTGAAACGTCAAAAATATATAAATACCTTATTTTGATTAAATATTCGGGTGGTTTTATCATGATTTTTACTTTATTAGGCATAAATCCCTCAAAATGCCAATATTATTTTGATCATTTACCGGGCTTAAATCCCGGATTGACTGAACATTATTTACAAAGTTTTCTACTGATTGACAAAAAACAACAATACCTGCATGGAAGAATATTTACTATGAATCTTAATAATCACAGCACAATCGAGATGTTAACAGACCGGTTTTTGAGCAAAAAACCTGATCGGTCAAAAATCACACAATGCATTGTTTCTTTTTAGCCATCCTTCCTTCTCTTTGTAATCAGGCATGATTTTTTTGACGATACCCCAAAAACGACTTGAATGATTCATCTCCTTCAAATGGGTCAACTCATGGATGAAAATATAGTCCTGTACATCAGGCGGAGCAAAAAGAACACGTGACGATATGTTGATATTTCTATTGCGCGAGCAACTGCCCCAGTTGGACTTATTGTATTTGATCGTAATGTCATGGATGTGTTCTCCAAAATAAATATTGTTCAGCTCATAGATACGATTTACGATCTGTTGATAATTCCGGGAAGCTATAATTTTGCTGAGCCCTTTTTGAATGTATTCATTGTGTATGGTTGGATTATATACAACCGGTACTTTAATGCTTAAAACATTGTTTTCCTTCAATTTGATCTGAACCTCCATTTTATCGGAATGCACCACTTCACAGACATACTGAACGCCATTGACAAATAGTTTATGTCCGTTTTCATATGCTTTCACCTGATATTTTTTAAGCAGATCGGGTTTTTTCAGAAGCATATCTCTGATCCAGTTTTCAGCCCATTCCAGGTGTTTATTCACATTTTGCTGAGAGGCATGAGCTGGTATTCTCAGATAAACATATTGCCTCCCTATGGAAATCATGGCATTCATACGCCGTTCCAAAGAAATCTTGACAGGAATTTGAGTATCCTGGTATTTGATATATTGAATATTGGAAGTAGCCATCAGGGAATATTTATGGAGCAAGCCGTTCTATTTTCCAGTCCAGTTCAGTTTTGGTGTACATAAACCTGTCATGCAACCTGTTTTCCCTGCCTTGCCAGAATTCAACAGCGTGAGGAATCACCCTGAATCCACCCCAAAACGTAGGCAAGGGAATCTCTCCTTTGGAAAACTTTTGTTTCATTTCCTCAAATTTGGCCACCAGCAATGACCTGGAACTGATCACGCTGCTCTGATTGGATACCCATGCCCCAATCTGACTTCCCAAGGGTCTGGATGTAAAATATTTCAAGGATTCCATTTTTGAAATTCTTTCAGCTACGCCATAAATAACAACCTGTCTTTCAAGGATCAACCATGGAAACAGTAAAGAAACTCTATTATTTCCGGCAATTTCCATCCCTTTCCTGCTCTCATAGTTTGTAAAGAAAACAAATCCTGAGCTATCAAAGTATTTTAGTAAAACCGTACGCAAACTGGGTTGCCCGTCTGAACCGACAGTGGCCAGCGCCATTCCGTTTGGATCCGGCATCCCTGTGTTCTTTGCTTCTTCAAACCATTGTGCAAACTGATCCACCGGATCCTGCATCAACAATTCCGGTTCCAGATGGTCTTTAATATATTCTCTTCGTAATGCTGAAATATCCATGTGTATCAATTTTTATCTTTCAACATTGGACTGATTAAAAGCTATCCTACGATAAATGGCTTCTTTTCTCATTTCATCCTTGGCGTTATCATTCCTGTCGACCAGGTCCTGATTGATCGCATGATCCGTTCCACCTGCATGTCTCACCACTTCATAGATAGGATCATAAACCCGGCCTATTCTGTACTTTTCCGCTATTTTATTGACCAGTTCATAATCTTCTCCGTAATTTCTTGCAAAAGCATCGTCATTGACAGAAAAATAGCCCATTTCCCTGATCAGGGTGATCGGAATTGACCGTGGAGCGCCGGCGCCATTGATCCTGAGCAGATTGTTCCTTCCATTATCCTCAGTCCATTCATCATGGGTTACTACAGGTATTTCCTCCATCCTTACCAGATTGCCATTTTCTTTTTTCTCCCAAACTTCATAAGAACCGATCACCATACCGATAGATGGATCTGAAGAAAAAACATGGAGAATTTTCTCAACGGCATCCGGTTTCAAACGATCATCAGAATCAAGCTGTACATAATATTTTCCTCTTGCTATCCCGGCACCAAGATTAAGACATAAACCGATGTTATTGATATCGATCAGCAATAACCTGATGTCAGGTTTATCAGGATCATACAATGCTCCGCCTTTCATATATTTTCTGACTTCATCAGCTGTTGGATCATTTGACCCTCCATTGACAACAATAACGGCTTCAATCCTCCTAACAGTCTGTTTTTGAATTGATTCTATAGCTGTAGAAATAAACTCCGGTCTGTATCCAACCGGAATGATGACGGTAGCGTCCAATTCGCCGGCTGGTTTGACTTCCTTTTTACCTTCAAAAAACTCACCAGGCTTCATCCAGGCACCCAAACGTTTGAGATGTGCATTCAGAATTTGTTCGGCCTCCAATTGTACCTGTTTACCCGCCAAAAGGTAATCAAATACATTGGCAGTTTTATTTGTTGCAAAAACACGGTACATTGAGCCGCTGTATTTGTTTCCGATACAAACCAGTTTTCCGGCACATGAAAGCTTCAAACGCATGTCATACCAATGATTGTATTCTATTTTGGGATCAAAACCACCTGTCTGCACCCATATCTGCTTTCTGATAAAAAATACCTTCCCGTAATCCTGATTGTCTCGAACCCTTCCGATATGATGAGTCAGCAATTTTACCTCACGAATATTTTCACCGTCAACCAGTTCATAATCACCATAGAAGAATGCTGCATCAGAATTTCTCTGAGCTGCAATCCTGAATGTGATCAATGATGCTTGTTTCAATATGACATGACCGGACCTGTTGTCAATATACAGGATGAAATCGTTTGCCATACCAAAAGCTTGATTGAGCACTTCGGAATATGGATCATTTGCCGGCAATAAATGATAAACCAAACCCGTATTATCCAGAAATTCCCTGGTTTTAGCGTCAGCTTCGCCCAATAATATCAGTGAAAAAGATTGCTCAATCTGATGAGCTATGCTGTCGAGTAAAGTTATAAATTCTTTGCCGGAACCATTTTCTGGAGGAATATGGGCAATAATGGAAAGATGCATAATTCTGTTTTTGATGGCAAAAATAGTTATATGTATGACAAAATGTTGTAATTCCTATAAATTTCACGTGAGGATACCCGGATAGAAATTGCAAAATGGCCAGACTTTTTGAACTCCTATAACCAAAAACGAATGAAAAAAATTATTGGTGTCCGACAAAATTTAAAAGGATAGAATTTTTTGTTCGAGATTCCNNGGGACTGTCCCGATCGAATTGGATCAGCATCGGGAATGACAGACAGTTAGTTGTTTAAGTTATGGGGTAGGAAGCGGCAATGCCGCCGCTACCCCATAACCTCCTAAAACCCCTGAAAGCCTTGTCATTTTGAGCGGAGCGAGAAATCTTGTAATTTTTGTCGGCCACTAGTGGAAAAAAATATACAAACAAGCCAAAATATTTTGTGTATTTTAGATAACTCCAGGATATTTGCAGAATGTCTGAAATTAAACAAGCAAATTCGCAGAATTTTGAATTTTACGAACCTGATATTCTCAATGAGATCTATATCAAGGGAGCCAGGACCAATAACCTGAAAAATGTTGACCTGTCGCTGCCAAAAAACAAACTCATAGTAGTCACAGGTGTTTCTGGTTCAGGAAAATCCTCCCTGATCATGGACACGCTTTATGCTGAGGGGCAAAGAAGATATGTTGAGAGTCTTTCCTCCTATGCAAGGCAATTCCTCAACAGGATGAAAAAACCGGATGTGGACTATATTCTTGGGATTTGTCCGGCAATAGCGATCGAACAGAAAGTTTCCGGAGGAAATGCGCGATCAACGGTTGGAACCCTGACAGAAATATACGATTACCTTCGATTGTTGTATGCAAGGGTAGGCAAAACATTCAGTCCGGTTTCAGGGAATGTTGTGAGCAAACATCAGGTATCAGATGTAGTGGATCACATCAAAAACCTGCCGGAAGATTCAAAGTTACTGATCTCCATACCTATTTATTACGAAAATGGTAGCAGAACCATTGGTCAACAGCTCAAGCTGATGCATGACAAGGGGTATTCGAGGATGATTTATCTCGGCGAAGTGATCTATATAGAGGAATTCCTGGGTACGGAAAATATTTTACTTAAAGAACAGACCAACGAAGAAAAATCAAAAGAAATCCACATTCTGATCGATCGGGTAATTGCCAAAAATGATTTGGAAAACCTTCGCAGGATCGCTGATTCAGTAGACACAGCCTTCCATGAAAGTTACGGATTCTGCAGCCTGACAGACAGTCAGGGCAACCGGACAGATTTCAGTAATCGTTTTGAATTGGACGGTATCAGATTTATCGAGCCAAATCAGCAATTGTTCAACTTCAACAATTCCTTAGGTGCCTGTAAAAAATGTGAAGGATATGGCAAGATCATTGGGATTGATCCAGCCAAAGTAATTCCGGATGAATCAAAATCAGTTTATGAAGGTGCTGTCGCCTGTTGGTCGGGAGCTAAAAGCAGCGCATGGCTTGACCAATTGATCCAACACGCAGCATTTTTTAATTTTCCTATACATAAACCATACCATGAACTCACGAAAGAACAAAAAGAACTTTTGTGGCATGGAAATGCTCATTTTGGAGGAATATTTGGTTTTTTCAAAGAAATTGAAACCCAATTGTACAAAATCCAAAACAGGGTATTGATCGCCAGATACAGAGGAAGAACAGACTGTGATGAATGTTCCGGAGGAAGACTGAGAAAAGAAGCTTCCTATATTAAGGTTGGTGGTAAAAACATAATGGAATTGACCATTATGCCTATCAGCCATTTGAAGGATTTTTTCATTAACCTGGTACTTTCCCCAACAGATCAGGAGATTGCCGGCCGAATATTGACAGAAATCCGCAACAGGCTGGAAGTGATGGTCAATGTGGGATTATCCTATCTGACCCTTGACCGCTTGAGCGCTACATTAAGCGGTGGGGAAACCCAACGGATCAATCTGACCAGGATATTGGGCAGTAATCTGACAGATTCGTTGTATATTCTGGACGAACCAAGTATTGGCCTGCATCCAAAAGACATCGAAAAGCTGCTGACTGTCTTGAAAAAGCTCAGGGATCTGAATAATACTGTGGTGGTCGTTGAACACGAGGAACTGATCATCCGAAATGCTGATCACATCGTGGATGTTGGCCCCCAGGCTGGTATGCACGGTGGTGAGATCACTTTCAACGGACCTTACATGGACTTTATCAACCCGGCAACAAATAATCTGACAGCATTTTTCCTCACCGGAAAAAGCCGTCTGGATACTCCCGGATCAAGGCGAAAAATTTTCAGTTCCATATTTGTCAATAATGCGCGCAAACACAATTTAAAAGGAATTCATGTCAAAATACCGCTCAATTCCCTGGTAGTGATCAGCGGTGTTTCCGGCAGTGGCAAGTCTACCCTGGTCAAGGCTGTTCTTGAACCAGCATTAAATGAACACCTGGGACAATCAGAGGGAGAACAAAATCTTTCAAGACTGCTCAGCGGAGATCTTTCACTGATCGAACAGGTTGAATTCATCTCCCAGCATGCGATCGGCAAATCATCGAGATCCAACCCCATCAGCTATATAAAAGCTTATGATATTATTCGTAAGATCTTTTCCCTGCAACAACTTTCAAAAATCAGAGGGTACAAAAACGGCCATTTTTCATTCAATGTTGATGGCGGTCGTTGTGATACCTGCAAAGGTGAAGGTGAGATTACCGTTGAGATGCAGTTCCTTGCAGATGTCAAACTATTATGTGAGTCCTGCGAAGGAAAGCGTTTTAAAAAGGAAGTCCTGGAAGTAACCTATCGTGGAAAAAACATCCATGAAGTACTTGAAATGACTGTGGAGGAAGCCATCATTTTCTTCAATGATCATAAAGAGTTGCGCAACAAGTTACAAGCGCTGGATGATGTGGGACTTAGTTACATCAAACTGGGACAATCATCAGGATCACTTTCCGGAGGTGAAGCCCAACGCGTAAAACTGGCCTCCTATCTTCAACATCAGCAAAGCGATAAAAAGATATTTTTTATTTTCGATGAACCAACAACAGGTTTACATTTCTCAGATGTAAAAAAACTGATGAAAGCCTTTAATGGTCTGGTGGAGATAGGGCATTCTGTTCTGATAGTGGAACACAATCTGGACGTGATCAAATCAGCAGACTGGGTAATTGATCTGGGTCCTGTTGGCGGAGAAGAAGGCGGGCATGTCGTTTTCCAGGGTACACCGGAAGATCTTGTTCTATGCGAGACATCCGTTACAGGCAGGTTTCTGAAAAATGTAATGTAGCTTCCCTCTATTTTTTAAAGTTGATATAGGCCTAAATAAAAAAAGTGCAGGTTGATCCCCGCACTTTTATGGTTTTAATTGAAAACGCTCGATAAAGAATGACCCGTCACGGGTCAATTCTGATGGAATCAAGCCTGATCTTTTTTAGTTTTAAAAGACTTATTACTGCTTTTAATGGTAGAAGTCATCAAGATTTTTTTTGTATAATTTTCTCTTGCTTTTTCCATAAAAGATCTGGGCTTCAAACCTGCTGAATAGGGATCACTGAACAATGAATTAACTCTCATACTACACAATTTTCTAACTAAATCAATATTTTATTCTGCAAATATACAGTATAACGTTAATTAGTTGAATAAAGTTTCAAATTATTTACTATTTCGCAATATAATTTTTTATTAATAATATTTATAATATGTTTCTCCGTATTCGAAAAATAAAGGTAAACACATTTTTTTTGCTATTATATCAAATTTATGCAG
>DDTL01000175.1 GCA_002344345.1 Saprospiraceae bacterium UBA2365 | reverse complement strand
CTGAAGCGGGATTTAGTTCAACAAAGTGTATATGCCATAAGGGTTTCAGTGGTATGCGAGGGTTTGTAACCCGCTTCAAATTTCGTGTATCTTGATAGGAAATCGCCCGCAATCCCTTACGGCACATACACACATACGATATTGCATGGACTTTAGCCAAAAACAGCTTAGCATTTGGCTATTGCCTGATTTAATCATTCAACAGCATCCAACATACATGGGGCGGTAATTGAACAAATGCGTCAAAATTAACTCAACAAAACAGTAGTTTAAGTCATGGGAATTTCCGAAGAAAGGACAAATTGAAACCGACACGCCTTTCAATAGGGTCTTAAAAATTGAATTCGGGTACTTTTTGGCAGAACTTTGAAGAATTTTGTTCTTAGAAATAATGCCACATAGAATAATTACGCCTTTGGAGGCTGCCCGTAGAGCTTGCACGTATGGGGGTTTTTAAATCATTTTCCTCTTTGGTTATTGCTTGTCTAATTTAGGCAGCTACCCAAGATCTGCGGATGTATTTTGCCGAAAAAAGATTCTGGCTTATTTCACCTGTCCAAAAAAATCCAATATTGACTTCAGTGTGATGAAAATGATCTCTTTGGAAGCTGCGTGAATAGGTTCGCTTTCCTCGTCATCCACCAGGCTGTCTTCAATAAAAGCGAGGAGGTCTTCTTCATCTGTATTTTCAAAGAAAATGTCCAGCCTGTCGTGGAATGATCCCTGATCATCATTGTCAAATGCAGCCCAGTTGGCAGACTCACATTCTTCCAGCAATTCTGCAGTGGTCTCATCATTTCCGAAATCCACTTCAGGAAAGCATTCTGCGATGATCATGGCTTCAAAAAGCAGGATTTGATACTCGCTATCTTCCAGAACAGCAAACTGTTCACCCGCAAGATAGGAAACCAGCAAAGGGTGTTTTTTGGAAAATTGACCGAATGCCTCGTCAAAATCCATTTGTTGGATACGTTCGATGCTTTGGTCGATGATTTCTTCGGTGATCATGAGTTGATTTCATAAGGTTCAACAATAAAAAAGCCTTCTTCACCCAATGACTGGTACAATGGCATGAGTATCATGCCGTCAAAAGGTGCATATATCGGTCCGCGGATATCTTTTGCAAGCAAAGTGCCTTTGGCTACCGGCTGAAAATTGGTAAAACCGGGTTCCATCACAAAACCATCTCCTGGTTTGATCAGGTGTTTCAGAAGTAATCTCGATAATTTCGGGGCATTTTTGGAATGTTCCACCAACAGATCATTGTGCTGATTTTCGATGTGTTCTTCACCGATGCAACCGACCACTTTCATGCAATTGATCATCGCGGCAATGGCTCTGTTAATGGAAAGCGGGTCCTTATGCTGGCCACATTCAAAGGAAAGGCTGACCGTCGGAAGCCCCAGATTTTCCTCGTTGAAGTATTCAACTGAAGTTCCATGAAGACCTTTCGTAAAGCCAGTGATGACTGGAATTCCCAATTCAATACCTGCAATTATGCTTTCATGATCTTCAGGAGTCAATACAAAAACACCTCCGGTGGTAGAAAAGGTATGCAAATCCAGGAAGGCCATTTTTTTTGGTTTATAATCCTCTATTTCCCGGCGAATGATCCGGATAACTGATCTGATCTCACTGAATTCACTGACTTCACTATTTTTGTTAGCGTGGAATGCTTTATCGATACATTCTATTGTCCAACATCTGTTGAGGTCCTGATCGATGAACCTTTTTCCGGCTTTGAATGCCGCCATATTGCCGGTAAGGCCAAGTACCCTGCCTTTAAAGGAAAATTTAGGATTAGTGATCGGTTCGACTTCCAGCATTTTAAACAACAGATCCAGCGCATGAACGCCTGCGGTTTCATTTCCGTGCATCGCTCCGAAAATGAACAGCAGCGGACCTCTCCGGTCACCCGTATATCTGCCAATGATTCTTTTATTGATCATATATTTAGTTTTGGTAATTGTTCAGCTTGATAGCTATTAAGCTTTTCGTTTTTTAGTATTTGAAACAAAGCTGTTCTCAACAATTCAATTTATTCAGCAATTTAATACTTTTTTTTGCTCAATGCTCTTACTAATCCTTTAAACTACCAGACTGATGAGCAATATTTCTAAATAATTACATATCAAAATGATTGTCAAATGGATAATTATCTATGGAAACCAGTATTTTATTCTGTTTTGGCATCTTTATGCGCCCATATCAGCCTGGATCCGGCAGACCGGTATGGTCTCCAAGTTTCAGCAATATTACATATTTTTGCGGTGAACTCTTTTCCTTCTTCCCGGATATCGTAAATTTTCTTCATGCCCATTTGGATTCCGAGGTCTTCAAAAGGAAAAACATCGGGTCGGTTGAGTCCAAACATCAAAACCATTTTGGCGGTCCATTTACCTACGCCTTTGATGCCTGTCAGTTGGCGGATAATTTCCTCATCATCGAGTTGATCCCATTGTATGGACCGGAAATCCTCCATTGAAAAATGTTCGGCGATGTGGTGTAAGTAGCCTGCTTTTTGTGCGCTGATGCCTGCGGATCTCATCTGTTCGGGAGTCAATTCCAACAATTCTGTCGGTTCCGGGAAATGACCGGTCAACAGCACAAAACGCTCGAATATTTTTGCAGCTGCCTTGATGGATAGTTGCTGATAAATGATGGATTCTACCAGGTAGGGATAGACATCGTGGATTTGGCCGGATTGTGGAATGCCGTGTTTTTCAATCAGAAAGCGCAACTTTTCATCTTGTTCCAATATTGCCTTGATTTTCTTTTCCATTTTTGAATTTTATTACTGATAAGTAAAAATAAAAATTTATTCAATAAAAATGGTGGTTTTGTTCATGATACATTCAGGTTCTTCTTTGCGAGGAAGTCATTGGGTAATTGTGTGTTTAAAAAAGGGCAGCCACGAATCATTTTACAGATTCGAAGGTAAATCAAAATCTTTTTCTACAGATTTTCTCAGATTTCACAAATCTCCCGAATTTCAAAAGCAGATCCGCGCTGCACAGCATCCGCGTCATCCGCGTTCCTATCTGTATTTTTGAAAACCGGATCAAGTNNNNCCACGAATGCACGAATGATTTTTTAGATTCGAAGGTAAATCAACATCTTTTTTCACAGATTTGCTCAGATTCCACAAATCTCCCGAATTTCAAAAGCAGATCCGCGCTGCACAGCATCCGCGTCATCCGCGTTCCCATCTGTATTTTTGAAATCCGGATCAAGTGCATCGTTGGATG
>DDTL01000164.1 GCA_002344345.1 Saprospiraceae bacterium UBA2365 | reverse complement strand
ACTCGAATGGTGACGCCCTGGTCACCATCGTGACATTTGAAAAATCGTCACGACCCGCGACCCCGTGCATAAGAACAAAGTTATTGTGGAGAAAAACAATGGAAATTATTCCGTTAAGAATTTAGCCAAGGGTACAAAATAGGGTAAAAAAAGTAGGAGAAAGCATAACCTGAGGGCAAATTTGGATAAAAATAAATAAAAAAAAGCCCATAATTACATTATGAGCTTTACATTGCGGTCCGGACGGGACTCGAACCCGCGACCCCGTGCGTGACAGGCACGTATTCTAACCAACTGAACTACCGGACCATTATTACCTCTAATAATTTGCGGTCACAAAAGTATATTAAAAATTTAATTTTCCCAATTATAACAACTTTTTTTTGCAATAACTTTGAATTATTGTCTGCTTAAATCTTATGATTTACTACCTTCGATTTGCCTTTTAAATTAAAAATTGACAATCATGGTATTTCTGGAATTTGAAAAACCTCTTGAGAGCCTTACCGAACAGTTGGACAAATTGAAACAAGTCAGTGAGGAAGGGGACATTGATTTGGCTTCAACCATAATTGAATTAGAGAAAAAATTGGTCGAAAAAAGGAAGGAGATTTATTCTAACCTTACAGGATGGCAAAGAGTACAGCTTTCCAGGCATCCCGAAAGACCATATACATCATACTATATAGATCAGATCACTAGCAAGTTTGTTGAATTGCATGGTGACAGGTTCATTAAAGATGATAAAGCCATAGTTGGAGGAATAGCAAAAATCGGCAATCAGTCTGTTGTGATTTTAGGACAACAAAAAGGCAATACTACGAAACAAAGGCAATATCATAATTTTGGCATGCCAAATCCTGAAGGATACAGAAAGGCATTGCGAATGATGAAAATTGCTGAAAAATTTAATTTTCCTGTCATTACCTTGATAGATACGCCCGGGGCATATCCCGGAATGGAGGCAGAAGAAAGAGGTCAGGCTGAAGCGATAGCAAAAAATCTATTTGAGATGGCCCAGCTCAGGGTTCCGGTTTTGTGTTATGTGATCGGAGAAGGAGCTTCAGGGGGCGCCTTGGGAATCGGTGTCGGAGACCGGGTTTTTATGTTGGAAAATACCTGGTACAGTGTGATATCTCCTGAATCCTGTTCATCTATTTTATGGAGAAGCTGGGATTTCAAAGAAGTTGCTGCTGAATCATTAAAACTCACCGCACCGCACATGCTTGAATTTGGGCTGATCGATGAAATTATCAGAGAACCTGTCGGCGGAGCTCATTTGGAACCTGAGAAAATGGCTAAAACGCTCAAATCCCATATCACAAAACAATTAAAGGAGCTGATGCCAATGGACCCGGATGAACGGATTGAACAAAGGATTTCCAAATACAGAAAGATGGGTGAGTTTGAAATCGTTGGTCAGGTAAAAGAATAGAATTTGTTCGAAAAAATCAAATATTGGAGCTTCAATAAAGCACTCAGAAAGCTGTTGTCTACCGTACCAACTTCCGGTAAAGAGGAAATTCGTATCAATTATATTCAAACTTACATGATTTTATTTGACGGAACCGATCCTTCAACCCGTGATCATTTCATAAAAATTCAGGAGCATTTTCCGCCGCATACTGTTAAATTACTGGCTTTTGTTCAGTCTGATTCAGACGTGGAAGTATTCAATATGGCTTTATACAACAATAAAGACCTGCAATGGAATTTTACCCCTAAACAGAACATTACCGATCTTGTCCAATCACATCAATGTGATATGTTGATACATATCAATCCGCAACAATATCCGCATTTGCACTATCTTGCTGTAGCTGCCAAAGCTTTGTTCAAAACAAGTACCTTGTCCCATTTTCCAAATGATTTCAATCTGGAAGTGAATTCAGGAGATGAAAAAAGCCAGGGTAAAATTTATGAACAGATCATGGCGCTTATCAAGACACTGTCAGCCTGATTTATTTCACCATCGATTTTACCCTAATATCATTGGACTCACGGCTTATTCATTATTTGCTATTCTGATCCTGGTACCTTCAGAATGTCCTGAAAATTCAGGTGCGTAAAATGATTGGATCAAGGCAATTCCATTGGAAAAAGCTCCTGAATGGGTCGCTCTCAAAGGATATTGAATCACATAAACTCCTTTGGGCAAATGCTCTATAAAGAAATTGGTCGCAGCATCCTGGCTGCTTTTGTAATAAGACAGTCCTGCATTCCATTCATACCCGCTGGTTTGATCCAATGGTTCCAATGCCGAACTCCTTTGATCCTTCAGATGCACAAAATCCATGGGTCGGTCTGTTTCGATCCGCAGGCTCACCATAAGTTTATCGCCCGGATGAATACTGGACTCACCGGAAAGTTTTTCAAGACGTTCGCCGGTTTTTGTGTCTACAACTCGATTTAACTGACGGGAAATTTTGAGTGGGCCCGAAGTACTATCATCGATCTTGTCCAATGTCTGGAAAAATTGCCAATACACTGCGCCCCAGGCAATAGACTTATTCGGGTTATTAATATCTAATTTTTCCATACCAGGAGCCACTTCATTTCCATCCCATGAAACTTTGAAATAGCCTGTTCCAGCCTGGATGTCTTCAGGATTTATTTTGGATGTTATAGAATTGCCATTCATTTTTACCTCTACCAATTGATTTTCCGAAAGCAGTTTTTCACTTCCCTGCAGTAAGGCATGGATGGCAGCAATACTTGATTTGGGTGTGTGCCAAATATTGGTTTGTTTATTTTTTATCAACCAAATTTTCATTTGATCGATCACGGGATCATTTTTTCTGATCTCATTGAACGCTTCCACCATCAGCGACTGTGTTTCAACCGGAAGTTCAAACCAGTCATAACCATAACCAGTTTTCCAGTATCTTCCCAATTCTTCGCTGAAAACAGATCGTTCTTCAAGGGACAAAAGTATGGACTTTGCTTTTTCCGGATTTCCAGACCTGTTTAAGACCAGGGAAATGAGTCCTTCCACATAAATACTTTTGCCCAGCCAGTATTTCTGGCATTGATCCAGGTAGTAGATAGCCGCTTTTTTAACTTCATCATTTTGCGCCCGGTCCGGAAAATATGACCTGACATATAAATAATATACAGCCCAGACTGAAAGATGGTCTTTGGAAAGATCTAAAGAATGCTTTTTTGCTGATTCCAACAGATCATCATACATCTGAGCAAATCTGTTATCAACAAATTCAAGTGCTTTATTTTTAAGCTGATCCAAAACATCACTTTCAACTGTTTTTACCCTTGCTTTGTCCAGTTTACCCAAACTTTCCAGAATGTATAGGGTGATAAATTGGTTGCTTCTTCCTCCAGGGTACCAACTGAACCCTCCATCGTATTCCTGCAATGCCTTGAGTTTTTGGATGATCTGTGTTTGATCCTGTTGGACCTGATTTAAACTGAACAACAATGCAATATTCCGTTTTTGGGCTGTTTCATTCTGAGCATCCAATACCCACGGAGTTTCTTCCAGCAAGATGTTTTTAAGTTCCTTATTATGAACCAACTGACTTTGGAGCGGATTTTGATCTCCGGAAAGCATGGACCATTTATCAAAAACCCTTTTTATAGCTGGATTTTGCCTTACGATTTCACTTCCCAGCGAGTTTATAAATAATGCATTTGCCAGTTGAATGCTGTTGGCATCCTGGTCTGCCTGAATATAAGGTATAGCCTGTATCACATACCAGGCCGGATGTGAAGTAAACTCTAAGGTCAGTTTATGAGGATCACCTCCTGATTTTAAAGATCTATCAACAGCAGTAAATTCATAAGTTTTTTGACTATTGGCGCTAAACCACATGGGCAATGTTTCGGTGACAAGTTGCCTGTTGGAAAGCACCGGGATCAGCCCTTCTTCTCCATCTCCCAAATTACCTGATCTGGCAATGATCCGATATTTCAATAGATCTGGAGCTTTTTCCGGAATTTTCAGCTGCCAGCTTTTTTTAATCAAACTTTTTACAGGAGTTTCAAATGAATTGCCAGTGTTCCCGTTTAGAAACATAGAAGTGATATTCTCCTCTGTCAGGGCATTCAGAATTTGCAGATCGATTTCTCCCCGAATGTTAACGTCAGATCGGTTACTCACCAGCGTACTCAGCCAAAGTTCATCTCCTGTGCGGACAAACCTTGGTATATTAGGCATCACCATAAAGTCTTTAGCGGTCACCACCTGGTTTTCACTGATGCTGATCGCGAGATCTTTGGTATGAGCAAATGCCAGAAAGCGCCATGAGGTGAGCGCTTCATTCATTTTGAACCGGATGATGATATTGCCCTCCTGATCTGTTCTTAAGTGAGGAAAAAAGAATACTGTTTCATTGAGATTTGTTCTGATCTGAATTTCAGTCGGTTTTTGTGGCTGTTCCTGTTCATTTATTGCTAAATCCCCATTTTTCATCGTTTCATTTGCTTCCATGTCCGGTTGAGAACCCTGATCGTTCACAGATTCAGGCATAGCAGAAGGTGGAGGGTAAGGAGCTTCCGACATCACTTTGGCTCCTCTTTTTACAGTGTATGCATCTGCATCAAAATTTCCCTGATAAGCACCCGGTTCCATGCCAAACCAGTTGAGGGAATGGAAAGTTTTTTGCATTCCGGAATAATACATTTCATTCCAGTAGTAATCTGTGTATGACCTGTTTCTGCTGGTTTCAAAGCCAAAAAAACGAGGATTGCTGTGCAGATAATTGTTGGAATAAATACCTGCATACCAGTTGTGTTTTTTTATATCGTCCAGAGATGCATCATACAGTGTTGCAAGCATCTCAGCCAATATTTTATCTTGCTTATTTCCTTTTATTTTAATTTCCCATTCCTCATTTTCTCCTGGTAAAAGCCGGTTTCTGAAACGGACATATTCTATGGTCAATTCTTTGTTGGACCAAGGGACACGAATGGTTTCTGAAGTGGTGTAAATCCGGTTGTTGTACACATATACAATGCGCGCATGGATATCTCCACGGTGTTTCTCTTCAATGGTATAGTTGATATTTTTTGTATTTTTTAAATATTCCCAGCGGTGTACTCCTATTTCTTTTTTCTCCAAAACTTCCAGGATCACTGGTTGGCCGGGTATTTTACTCATCAGTGAAATTTCAGCTTTTTGGCCTGGTTCGCCGCCTTTAACTTTCAAAAATACGGGATTTTTGCCCGGAATATCTCCATTTTCAAAGACTTCTGTGAAATGGGTGATGGTCACAGGTTTATTTTGATCATCCAAAAAGGTGAAGGTGATTTTGTAATGACCATTTGGCAAATTTATGGTAGTTTTTGCTGCAATTGAAGCGTCAAAATCTTTTTCCAAAACCACAATTTTTTCAGGTGCATATGCTATTTTATCTTCATTTTTATATGCAAAATAAGGAAACAGCCGACTGAATTCTTCTTTGGAATAGATCCACATATCAGGTTCTGACCAAAATCTCTCTCTGAATATTTTTTCTGTTACATCCAATTGAATGATTTTCAATTTTCCCTGGATGGTTTGCGCCAGTCCGTTCCAGTTTTTGGCTTCAATGGCAATTTCAAGATTTTCCGATTGGTCGAGATGTTCCGGAACGGTCATTTCGACATTCTTTGAATTTGCCCCTGCAATGATTACAGATGTCGCAGTATGGGTTTCACCTGTCAGATCCATAGCATCCACTTCCAGTTCAAAACGATAATGAGGATAACTGCCGGCATCGAGCAGATCATCATTCAGGAGTCTGACAGGAATCCTGAAGCGGCCATTTTCATCGCCGGGCAAAGATCCGGATTCGATCTCCACGGCATTGCTTCCAGTTGGTATTCTGCCATAACTATAGGACCACCACGGCCAGTATGCGCTTCTTCTGAAACGGTAAGTAATTTTTGCATTCGAAAGCGGAACATCTGCGAATTTGGCAGCAATTCCCGTGATGACGATGGTATCTCCCAGTTTATAATTTTTATCATAAGGGTCAATGCTCACGGTAAATGTTGGTCGTTTATACTCTTCAACATTAAAATAGACTCTGTCCTGTGACACACTGCTCACAAGATTGAATGATCCGGGCAAACCTGAAGCAGGAAGCACAAAACTGCCGCTGAAGCTGCCAAATTCATTCGTGCTGACGATCATACTGCCTGCTTTTTGGTGATTGGCATCATACATGGTGATTTCAATATTTCTCAACCCGGATAAAATCCTGGGTGGATCGTTTTGGCTTTGTTCATATAGCAATCCTTTAAAATAGGCTGTTTGGCCGGGTCGATAGATCGTCCGATCCATAAAAAACAACACGCGGTTGGTCGTTCCAGGCTGATTGTATTTAAAACCCGGATAAATATTGTCTCTGAAGAACAATTCATCACCAGCTTCATCACTCAGTTCGATGGTCATATTGCGCTGACCTTCAGTGTCTTCCAGGGTAACATAGCCTTCTTTGTTGGTTTTCAGACTTTTGATTTTTTGTCTCAGGGGTTGTCTGCCATCATAATAATGCGTAAAAAAGTCCACTTTAATGCCGGATTTTGGTGCGCCGGAAGTCCTGTCTGTCACATAAATGTGACTTGATTTTTCCATTTCTGATTGCCAGTATGCGAGGTTTGATACAAAGAATGGAGACATTTCAAGAGCAGATTTTTTACTAATAAAATCGGGATTATCTGAAATCACCAAGGAATACGACCCTTTGGGTAATTTACCGATCGACAATTCAACCCTGTGATCCAGAAAATCATTTCCTTCAGGAAGTATTTGTTCCCATTGGCGTAAAATGGGAAGATCATTTACAAATGAATCGATTTCTTTTTGTTTGAGTGTTTCAATTTTTTCATAGGCTTTTCGGTCAAAAGCGACGATTTTGAGGTAAATTTTTGAAATATTTTTATAATTAACAAGACTGATGATGTTTTCATCCGGTAAATTCACCTGTTCAACATCCAAACCCATTGATTTACTTTCGATCTGTGAGCGTAAACTTTTACATTGATCTGCCCCGAGGGATCCTGGATATTTTTCAATGGTTTGCACACATATCTTATGGGCTTCACGGATCGTTTTTCCTTTTTGTGTGTAATCCGACATTTCAGCAGACTGGTTGTGGTAAAGGTTGCTGGCGATCAGATACCATGCTTCAGCGCATTCTTCATGTTCAGCGAAGGTTTCAGTGATGTTGTAAAGTGCTTTAAGGTAAATTTTTTGTGCATCATTTCCTTTCCAGTTCTGGTAGAGGAAAATCATTCTTTGGATTTCTGTTTCAGCCAATTTATCTTTTTCTCCGGATTCGAGATAATTTTTAGTGAGGGCTTGTAAAATCAACAACACCTGTTTTTCATTTGAATCATTTGCTGCATCTAAATTGATTTGAGTAAAAGTTTTTGACTCTGCAAACAATTGTTCTTCCTTCATCACATAGCTATCGGCTGATTTGGGTAAGAAATATTTATCCTGACGGAAATAATCCATGGCTCTGTCTGCTAATAGTTCATACAGGTTGTTTTGGTCGATCCTCCTGTTTTGTCCGGGTATGATCAGTTCGCCCAGGTTTTTCAAAGGAAGTTGGGAGGAGGATCGATCAGTCAGAGAAGCCAGATAAAGACTGGTGGATTTTGCCACAAATTGTTGGGCTGCCCATTCACGAATGTCGGTTTGGGCATTGTCCAACGGAGCTTTTCTTTGGTTTATTCTCCAGAGATTTTGCATCAGATAGCCGTCATAGAGTTCAGCAAGGATGCTTTGAAGTATGGATTTTTCCGGTTGACCAGCCTGAGCCAATTCCTGCTCAAACAGGTTCAGAGCATTGATAAAGCCATCTTCTTCCAGTTCAGAAGTATATTTTGCCCTGTATAAAAGTGATTTGATCAGTTCCAGCGTATGTTTCCCGGATTTTGCAGCCTGGAAGATTTCTTCTGCTACCAGATTGGCTGATTTGTATAAACCCTGGTCTTCCAGAGAAGCGATCTTTTCCCAGGATTTTTCAAAATTATACGGCTCCATTTGATTTTTATTTAGATTTTTATTGATATTGCAAGCTAATAACATTGAAAGTCCGGCAAGAAAAAGAAGGAATCTTTTCATTTTCATATAATTTTTGGATCAGCTTTAATTTAATATAAATTCATTCATCCTGGATAGATCCTGCTTATTAACCATTCCCTGATGCTTCATTTTATTATGACGTAATATTAATTCTTTTGTCACAAAACGTTAACGGCAATAATGCAAAAACAATTTTATTTTTAATAAAGATTCATTTTAAATTGTAGATGGATGTATGTTGTTTCAGGAATTTTGGAAAAACTGTTGAGGTATTTGGGTAATTGTGATCATCCTAAATGAATTTAAGCCGGAAATTCATTGAGTTATAATTTTACTAAACAGGCCAGATGGTTTTTTCAGAATTGCAATAGCGGGCCTGAGTCTTAAATTGATTAAACGATAATACTACTGACCGACAAAATTCAAAAAGGGCAGAATAATATATTCGAAATTCCTCACTTCGTTGAATGACAGGCAGTTAGTTGTCTGAGTAGGGGACAGTGGACGGCAATGCCACCGTCTGACTCCTAACCTCCATGAAAGCCATGTCATTGGCAGCGGAACGTGAAATCTATTCATTTTGATCTGTCAGTAGGGGAATGAAAACATAACTTATTATCATCTTCATTTAAGATGTATGCTTTTTAACTGTTTTTTCGGACATATAGGCAGTAAACAAAACTTACCAATTAGTTTTTCATTTCAGTTGTTGGTTATATTTTTTTTTATCTGACTTTCCATTCTGTGGTTTTCTGAGGTCTGAATTGTTATTTGGTGCTGGCTCGCAAAGCTTAGAAAATAATACCATAATGTATAAGTAGACAAATTACATTCCAGGGACAAAACTAAGTTCTATCATGGTTTTTTCCCATTTATATATAGGCGATGCTATTCTTTCCCCACAAAAACAGAGAGCACGCCACCTTCTTCTCCACCCATGAATGTGACTGAAATCTTGCCTTTGGTTCCCATGACACTGCCACCCTGGTCATTGATGATGACCACATTTGTTTGGAATCCGTTTGATTTCAGTGATTCTTCATATTCTCTGACCGCTTCTTTGGGTACATTGATATAGTTCAGTGTCCAACCGTGTCCATCGTTTTGATCGGTTGTGAGGCCGCCATTCAGTTTTCCAAAAGCAAACTCAGGAACATCTGAAGGAATATCTTTTGGCCAGGATTTTATTTCAGAAGAGTATTGCGTGGTACCCATATCTGTTTTGATGGTAGTTGATTGTTCTCCAAGGTTGACATCCATTTTCTGGCCGGTTTCCTTCTCATAGGCATTTTCTATCAGGTCTTCTGCATTTTTTTCTGCATTGTTTTTGCAAGCTGTTAAGGAAATAACCGCCAAAAAAAGGAGGAATAATTTTTTTGGATAATGGTTGACGAAAGTTGTTAAGTTCATCATTGCAAATTATTTATGGTTAAAAAAAATTCTGTTGGTTGAAAATAAAGCCAATTGTTCCGGTTCAATAATCACATTTAAGCTATGCAAAACTACAAACAACTCCTGATAAAGTCAATGCCGGCAGAATGGACCACTTAAATCAAGCTAAAACTTTAAACTGGCTTCAGATGGCTAATTTTGAATTTTAATATGTAATTCTAAATTCGTGATCAGTTCGATTGCTTCTTCATAAAGGCTTTCATCACCCTGGAGATTGATCTCGGCAAACAAAGCCCGTTCGCATTTTTCAAGTAAACCACTGAATTGAAGGCAAAGATCATTTGGAACAGATTTTTCAAGCAAGGCGGATTCAATGGCGGATTTGGATAAGTCCAATGTTTTCATACTGAATTTGTCAGAAGCATAATTCAACAATGCTTCTGAAATGGACTTATAAAAAGCCTGGTGATCACCGGCTTTCAGGTTGTCACGCGCTTTGAGCAATCTTTTTTTGGCTTCTTTGGAGGCCTTGAGGCTTTTTTTGATCGCCGGATCTGTCAAATCTTCTTTTTCGAGCCGTTTTTTGAACCAAAACATGACAGGAATTGCCAGCCCAAGCAAAGTCAATATAAGCCAAAAAATTGCAGAACCGCTAAAAACGTTCGATTTATCCCGGAGCTTACTTTCTGGCATCAACGGCAGCATGTCCCTTGACTTGGAGTTTCCGACACCAGCTCTTCGTTCGGTGAGTGCTTTTTTACCTTTTGCTATCGACACGGTGTAATCAGGCGAGCTAAGGGTAATGTATTGTTTTTTTTGAGGATCAAAATAATCGTAAGTGATCTGTATGTTTTTTTCACCTGACTGAAGCGGAACCAACAGATATTCAAATGTTTTGGAACCAGTGATGTAGCCGTCCCGGATAAAATCCTGTTTGGAAATCTCAGTCGGATCATAGACTTCAAATGCGTCCTGCAAATCCAATTTTGGCGCCTGAATATATTTTGACAAACCGTTGCCAGTGATGGTCAGTTGAAGGGAAATGGCATCATCCGTGGTGACTTCCAATGGTGAAAGTTCGGTGGAAATACTGAATTTTCCAACGCCACCATTGAATGCACCCGAGGGATGATCGGGCAAAGGGAGCACATTCAAAACGATTTCATTGGTAGTAACTGTAATGCCCCTGGATTGTCTGAAAAGTCCAAAAGGGTCGTCATTTTCTGCCAGACCAAGGGTCAATTGTAAGGGTTGAATGGTCACTTTTCCGGTTTTTTGAGGAATAAGCGCAAAGGTTTTAAGCACTTCTGTCGCGTATTCTCTGGCTCCGAGCACTTTTGTGCCTGAAGTATGTGCTATTTCTGTTTCCTGGGCAAGCATTCCTTCGAAATCAGGGAGTGCGAGTATATTAAATCCGCTGATCCTTTTTCTGGTGTATAACACATAATTGAGCAATACCTGCTGACCGGAATAAACTGATTTTTCTACCAGTTCAGCTTTTACAAAAACATCTTTTCCAGGATCAGCAGCGGTGCTGCCTTTAGCTGATCTGAGTACTTTTACTTTGAGCGGTTGCGACTGATAGGTTTTTTTTCCTGAACGGATTTTAGCAGGTCCAATGACGAGATTTCCCGTTTTTTCCGCTATTAAAGTATATCCGAATGATTCTTTTTGGGAGCGGTGACCATTGATAATGCTGACCTGGGAAGATCGGTTTGGCCCTGTCAATACCATAAATCCTTTGAAATCAGGCGGCACAAAATCCTCAGGTGATGCATTTTCAATGACAAATTCAACATTGAAATAACTGCCCAAAATGACTTCATCAGCGTTGCAAACCGCATAAAATTTCACCTGTCCCCAGGTTGAAGTCAATGACAACAGGCTAAATGCCAAAAAGATCATCCGGGAATATCTGCTCATGTTGAACTGATTAGATTTTACGCCTTTTCTCTTTCAACGGATCGGCTGCTTTTCTTGGCCTGGATTGTCTGAAGTCAGGGAATGCATCTTCTTGACTGTCAAATCCATCATGTTCTATCACTCCATCCGGATTCGGATGTACAAAAACGATCAAAGGTTCTGTTTCCAGCGTGTTGTTTTTAGTTTTGAAAGTTGCCGGCTGGATATACAATTTTCCTTCCCTTACCGGTCTCAACCGATAAGCATAACTAGCTTTTTGTGTCACATTTCCATTGACCATACTGAATGAGGAACTTGTATTGGGTCCGCTGACAATATCAAAACCGTCAAAATCAGGTGCATCAAAATCACCACCTGCATTTTCAATTGTAAAACGAACTTCAAAAGTGTTTCCCAACAAAACGGAGTCGGAGCTTACCTCAACCTTGAAAACAATTTCCTGGGCGTTCATCCCAAAGGCGGAAGTCATCAAAAGAAAAAATATCAAATACTTCATCTTCCAGATTTTTTTATTTACCAATCATTCTTACTTTTTATATCGCGTCCTTTACGGACTTTTTTTTGTGCATTTTTATCTTCATCATCGATCAGGTTCAGAATTTTATTCAATTCATTTTTATCCAGCCTGGATTTTTTTTCTTTCGATTCGTCTGTTTGGTCTTTTTTCTTTTCTGGATTGTCGGAACCGTCATATTGAGGTGTTTGTGTATCCTTTTTGTTTTCCTGATTTTTCTGATCCTGATTTTTCTGATCGTTTTTATCCTGTTTATCCTGTTCTTTTTTTTGTTGTGTATCCTGCTGATCGTTTTTATCCTGCTGATCCTGTTGCTTTTGCCTAAGCATTTCCTTAGCAAGGTTCAGATTTTTGCGTGCATTTTGATGGTTCGGATAGTTTTTCAATGCCTGTTTATAGGCGTGTATGCTTTCATCGTATTTTTCCTGATTGAAAAGGCTATTGCCCAGGTTATACCAGGCTTTACCGTTCAGGTTTTTATCTTTCGAATTTTGGATCGATTTTTTAAATTGCTCTGAAGCTTCATCAAAACGTTTTTGTTGATACAATGAATTCCCAAGGTTGTAATTAGTTCGTGGATCAGCTTTCTTTTCCAGGGATTTACGATAATTGTTCTCCGCTTCAGCATACTTTTCCTGGAGGTAATTTTTTTGAGCATCTCTGAATGCCTTATTACCCGATTGAGCATAAATCCCAACAGAGAAAAAAGTTAAGATAACAGAAATATATACTAATTTAATCGTCATTCAAACTACTTATTTTTGGATTTGCTCATAATACGTTTTAGATGTCAAAATAGTTTATTTATGGATCAAAGATTATATAAAAAATTACAAGAAGTTAATAGAAAGGTACTGAAATAATAAAGCAAATCGTTGTAAATCTTTTTTGTCAGGCTCATCACTGTTCAAAAATTATGATTCAATATTAAAAAGATGAGTTGCTCCGAAAAGTCCAATTTGTTGATTTTCTATCGTTTTTTGCCCCAGCCTGCTGACGTCATTGATCAGCACAGGATTAATGGAAACGATTGAAAATCAACAAATTAAAAGTCTCCTTTTAGGTTTATGCTGACTGAAAACGTCAGTGCCTCTACTGACTGAAAACGTCAGTATGGATTTAGAGAGCAAAGACTTTCCGAAGTAGACTCATAAGATTATAGTTTTTTCTCCGGCCAAAAAAACTCTGCAAGTAAAAACATAATTGCTAAAATTAAAAAGAAACCAAAATATGATTCGTAAGCCGTGAAAGACCTTTGTTCCATTTCCCTTTTTTCGAGTTTTTCGAGTTGGGTGGTCAGCTTTTGCACCAGACTTTCTCCTTCCAGAACACTGAAATATTCTCCTTTTCCGGCAACTGCCAGGTCGCGCAATAATTCTTCATTCACCCGGCTTTTAACAAATTTGCCCTCTTCGTCTTTTTTGTATATCGGAGAACCCGCATAATAGGCTTCCGGTACAAATCCGCCTTCGCTGGAACCAACTCCGATCGTAAAAACCAACATACCATCCGCATATACTTCTTTAGCCCTGCTGATCGCATCACCGTCATGGTCTTCTCCATCCGTAACCAAAATAATGGCACGTTGATGCTTTTCTTCTTCAGTAAAAGATTTTTGTGCGATTTCAAAAGACTCTTTGATCGCAGTTCCCTGATGTATGATCTGATCCGGATGTGCTGATTTGAGTGTCAGTAAAACAGCTGCGTAATCAGTTGTCAAGGGAACCTGAATAAAAGCATCACCAGCGAACAAAATCAAACCGATCCGATTGCCTTTCAGGGCTTCAACCAGGCTTTCTGTCACTTTTTTGGCTCTTTCGAGCCTGTTTGGCGGCAAATCTTCGACCATCATGCTTTGAGAAATATCCAGGGCAATAAAAACATCTGAACTTGTAATCGTGGTCTTTTCTCTTTTTCCGGACCATTGGGGATTGGCAAGAGCAAGAACCAAAAAGGCAATCGACAAAGTCAGCAAAATAAATCGGCTGCGTTTTCTGCTGCTTGTCCAACCGGGCATCAATCTTTTTAACATCGATTCCTCAGCAAGCTTGTTTTTGATGTTTTTACTATAAAAATGCAAGACTTCAAACACGATGATCATCGCCGGGATCAGCAATAGTAAATACAGATAATATGGATGCTCAAATCTGAACATATCAATAAGGGTTTGTTTTTAACCAACTATTACGTAAAATTATTTCAACAACCAACAAACCAAGCGCCCAAAGGGCAAAAATGCCAAATTCTTCGCTGTATCTCTTGAAAACACGAACTTCAATCTCCGTTTTTTCCAGTTGGTCAATCTCATTGTATATCGCATTCAGCTCCTGCTCATTTTGCGCCCTGTAGTATTTTCCACCTGTTCCTTCAGCCATTTCGTGCAACAATGCCTCGTCTATCTGCACACGCACATAGTCGTAATAAAATCCTCCAGCGGGATGACGGGCCACAGGAGAAAGCGCTAGTCCTTCCGTACCAACTCCGATCGTATATACCTTAATGCCAAATTCTTTTGCGAGTTCAATGGCCACCACCGGATCTACAAAACCTCTGTTATTCACCCCGTCTGTGAGCACAATGGCTATTTTACTTGCGGTTTTTACGTCTTTGAGTCGGTTGACAGCTGAACTTAATCCATTTCCAAGGGCTGTTCCGTCTTCCAGCATGCCAGGCTGTATATCCCCGATAAAAGTTTTCAGCACTTCCCTGTCAGTTGTGAGCGGGCACACAGTAAAGGCTTCTCCGGAAAAAACCGTCAGTCCTATACGGTCATATAATCGTTTATCCACAAAATCCGCAGCCAGTCTTTTTGCCGCCTGCAAACGATCCGGTTCAAAATCCTGTGCCAGCATACTCAGGGAAACGTCCATGACCAACATGATATCGATTCCTTCAGCTTTGACCTGCTCTTCCTTCAAGCTCAGTTGAGGCCGGGCTAAAGCCAAAACGATGAGCGCAAATATGACCATTCGAAATGCGGGCAGCATTTTATAGATGCGAAGCCTCCAACTCGTGAATTTTTCCAGTCCTCCCAATGAAGGTAATGGAAAAAATAATTCAAAAGTCTTCCATTTTTTGTATTTCAAAAAAAGAAACACAGGTATCAGGATCAACAATACCAAATACCAGGGATCTTTGAAATGAATATGTTGTAGCCAGCTCATCATTGGTTGGATCCTTTTACAACAGTTATTAATCTTGTCTGCTCTACAAAATCTTTTGCCTCCAGTAGCTTGGCAATATGAACTTCGGAAGTCGGTTCAGCCTTGGCAAACTTGACCAGGTCAGCTACATGGAAAATACTTTCGAGCCGGTTTTTCAGAGGTTCAGTCAAATCGCCGGATGATAGCCCTTTCATGAGTTCATCTGTAGTGATCTCGAGTGCCGGTATATTATATCTTGATTCGATGTACGCTCTCAGAATGTGGCTGAGTTCAGAATAGAACAACTTGATCTCACCCTTTTCATGATATGCGGCGGACGCGAGTTTATTTAATTTTTTAAGGGCAA
The DNA here is from genome assembly GCA_002344345.1 of Saprospiraceae bacterium UBA2365. Taxonomy (GTDB): domain Bacteria; phylum Bacteroidota; class Bacteroidia; order Chitinophagales; family Saprospiraceae; genus UBA2365. Next base: position 11,782 of record DDTL01000164.1, on the reverse strand, counting down.
TCTCGTGTGCAGGTTGTAAGGGTTTTTCAGGGAATTGCCAGTTGGTCGGTTTGGCAGGCCTGTTTTTAAATACGTCAATCAGGGCGATAATCAATGATATTATGCTGAATATCAGTAAAAAATAACTCAAATACACTTCCGGGAATTGACGTTTTATAATAGGATCGATCGGAGCAAGTTCCTTCTTTTCATTTTTTGGCGGATGGAGAATGTGTACCAGCAATGCCTCATTGGTTTTAGGGAAATACTGGTTTATTTTCCCGGTTTTATCGCGGTACTGCAACTCGGTGATCATGACCCTGAATGTTCCCGGATCCCAGATCTTTATGGCCATATTATTGATGAAAGCTCTATTTTGGGAAGACTCACTCCATTGTAGTTCTTTTTCCGAAAATTCCTTCTTTTGATTATTCACCCATTGCCCATAATCCGAAATGTCAAAGTCGGTTTCCTTAGCATTCACAAACAGGCTGTCATCGGGAAAAAGATAATTCATGATGCCCATTGAATCCAGGACAGAAAAACGGATCTCTGTGATCGACACCTGATCATAGTTACAAATGATCTTAAGCTCGACCGGAATGTCTTCACCGATCTCAAAACTATCTTTTGAAGCACTGAAAGCAATGCTGACCTGAGCGCTCAAACCGGCTTGCATCAGGAAAAAAAAACCTGCCAGCGTATACAGTACAAAGATCTTTTTCACCGGATCCTTTTTTTAAAAAATGTCCTTAAAATCTTTATAAAATCATCGGTTACTTTCACTTCCATTGAATCCAGACCGACCTGATTAAACGTTTTTTTGATCAGATTTCTTCTGTCAGCAAAATGTTTTTCGTATCCGGTTCTCAGTTCAGGTATAGAAGTATCGATGATCCTTTGTTGTCCGTTTTCCATGTCATACACCTTAACCAAACCGTTGTCCGGCAATTTTTGTTCTGATAGATCATATAAGTGAATACCGATGATATCATGTTTTCCGGCAGCCAGCCGGAGTTCATTTTCGTAATGGCCGGTGATGAAATCAGATATAACGAAAACGATGCTTCTTTTTTTCAGTACGTTATTAAGGTACTTCAATGCAGTGCCCAAATCCGTTCCGTTACCGGTGGCATTCATATATACGATTTCCCGGAGTATTCTGAGTATGTGTGATTTACCTTTTTTTGGGGGTATATATTTCTCAATCACATCACTGAAAAGTATTGCACCTACCTTGTCATTATTGGACAAGGCCGAAAAAGCCAAAACGCCACTGATCTCTGCACAAATATCGCTTTTGAAGCTGTTTTTGGTGCCAAAAAAAGATGATTTGCTGATATCAACGAGCAAAATGACTGTCAGTTCGCGTTCTTCTTCAAAAACTTTTACATAAGCTTCTCCGGTTCTTGCGGTTACATTCCAGTCGATATTTTTGGTGTCATCGCCATAGGCATACGGTCTGTTTTCCGAAAATGACATACCCTGTCCTTTAAAAGCACTATGGTAATCACCTGAGAAAAGGTTTTTGCTCAGACCTTTTGCCTTGATCTCGATTTTCCGGATCTTGCGCAATATGTCGATTGCTTCTGCCATGTTTTATTTCACGAATATTTTTTTGAACTTACTTTTGTTTTTCAGTTGTTCGACCAATTCAGATGCAGGGATCACGATCTCCAGTTCCCCAAAAATCGTGTCAAAATCCGATGTATAAATCAGCCCGTTTTCATCGAAATTGAGATTTGGGAAAACGCATTGACTGACTTTGTTTTTAAATAATAAGTCTTTTGTTTCCAGCAATTTCTGACTTTCCGCTTTTTTATATTTATCGATGAAGAAACGGTAATCAAAATCGTTTTTAAATTGATCATGGAAATTCACCGGAAGTTCTTCTTCCAGATCGTAATTTAAAGTCTGGGTGGAAGCGGCACATGCCCAACTGTTCTGTACAGTCCATTTTCCGCTGATCATTTGGTCGTCCCAATAAAAGATTTCAAACCATGCAAAAGCGAACATTTTTTGTCTTTCGGCCACAGCCTGATCAGTTTCAGGAGGTACATTTCTCTCCAGGTCCTTTTTGATTTCCAGGATTAAGCTATCAACGCTGTTTTGGATGAATAAAGGCATATTCAAACCTTTTAATACAGGATATTCTATGGTAATACTATAAAGTTCATTGAGTTCTGTTTGTAATCGTGTTTCCCGGACAGCTGTCATAGATGGGGAAATAGCCAACACTTTATCTTTTTCTGTTGTAAAAAAGCCGGATAGTGTGTTTTTGTGGATTGTACCGTTCAGACTGCTTTTCCCATAGCCATTGAATTGGTTAAATTTCAACTCAAAGTCTGTACAGGTCTTATTAAGACAAACCATCTCACTATGAATCGCAGCTTTGGTCTTGGGATTTTTTACTATGATCTGATTCACACCGGATCTGTTTTCCCAAATGCTGAGCAGGACTTCACTTTTTTCTACTTTAACCTGGAAATCAGATATCTGCCTATAAAAGTCTTTTTTAAAATCCGGTGTCCAAAGATCATCATAAAGCATGGTTTCTATTTGCATAGACTGGCTTTTATTGCTCCATACAGCTTTATAATGGTCATCTTCTTTAGCGATCTGCCACAATCCGGATCTTTCTCCATCCTCATTGAATTCCAGCAAAAGCATATCGGTATCTCCTGTCCAGCCGCCTTCCAGATTAAAGGACAAACTGTCATCAGGATACAATACATGTCCTTCCCAAAGATCTCCATCACGCTGCAGATATAACTGGAGGTAGTGAATGTCACCAAAATAACCAACCAACATCAGCGCATCTCCGGGATTCAGATGACTATGTGTATAACGTATTTTATTTGCATTATTTTCCTGTGCCTGAAGGTTTTGACCAGGTAAAATCAGCATTAGGAGCATGGAATAAAACAACCACCACCCGGAACACATGAGCATTCTGATTGAAAATGTCTGATTTTTTTCGGATAGCATTTGATTTGTTATTTGCTTAAGTAAAAATATTTTTTGTCCGGGTATAACCTGAATTTTTCACCATAAAAGCATCGTTTTACGTGTTATGTGAATGGTGCAAGGAACACTCAAAGATGATAAATTCAGCTTGATCCATTCTCCTGAAATAAAATGAAGTGTCATGGAACTTCTATCTTATTGATAATTTGAGAAATGAGTTCTTCCGGTGATATATTCTCAGCTTCAGCTTCATAACTCAGGCCGATACGGTGTCTGAGTACATCTTTACAAATATTCCTGATATCCTCCGGAATGACATAAGCTCTTTGCTTCATATATGCAAATGCTTTGGCAACAAAACTCAGTGCAATGCTGGCTCTGGGAGATGCTCCATAAGCGATCAATGGTTTTAATTGACTCAGGCCAAATAACTCAGGTTGCCTCGTTGCAAAAACGATGTCCAGAATGTAATTATGAATTTTCTCATCCATATAGATCTTGCGAACGGTTTCACGCGCTTTGATTATGGAAGAAATATCAGCTACCTGGTTGATTTTCTGGCTGGTTTCTCCAGAAATACTTCTTCTGATGATCTCCTTTTCTTCTTCTCTGCGAGGATATCCGATCTTAACCTTGAGCATAAATCTGTCAACCTGTGCTTCAGGTAAAGGATAGGTACCTTCCTGTTCGATCGGGTTTTGTGTGGCCAAAACAAGGAAAGGTTCTTCGAGCAGATAACTCGTAGAGCCGATGCTCACCTGCCTTTCCTGCATAGCTTCCAGCAATGCACTTTGAACTTTTGCCGGTGCGCGGTTGATTTCATCCGCCAGAATAAAATTTGCAAAAACAGGGCCTTTGCTTACAAAAAAATCAGCTTTTGCCGGATTGTATACCATGGTGCCGATGATGTCGGAAGGCAAGAGATCCGGAGTGAACTGAATCCGGTGGAATTTCACATCCATCGCAGAAGCCAGTGTGCTGATAGCCAGTGTTTTGGCAAGACCTGGAAGGCCTTCCAGCAATACATGTCCATTGGCCAATAAGCCCAGCATCAGCCGCTCGATCATATATTCCTGCCCGACAATGACGCGTGAAGTTTCCGTAAGTATCTTTTGAACAAATACACTGTCGGATTTAACTTCCTGGCTCAATAGTTCAATATCAAAAGAATAGTCCATATTCATTAGTTATTTTATCTCCGGTTTTAAGGTGGGTGTTAAACTTTTACGATCAATAGCCATTTAAACGAAACTGAAGGTCACGCATTGCATGTCCGAGTATAATTTTATTTAATTATTTACAAAAATGACCTTTCAGTCTGCAAAAAACGGAAAAAGATTTTAAAATGAATAATTTTTATACTTTCCTTCACAATTGTGGGAGGAATTTGATTCGTTCGTGCCAATTTTATTATCTCAACACATTTCAATTGATTTTCCTTCGCAAAAAGGGGCAAAAGACTGGTTTAATTTTTATCCAGGATAAAGGGTAGAAATAACAGAAGGAGTATCGTTTTGGGATCTTTGAAAATTGCATGTATAATTGAAAACGATGGTTTTGAGCTAACTTACCTCATCGTTGAAGTGAAAAACTTAATCATGAAAACATTTTTGCAATTATTCAAATAAAAATGATCATATTTGTACTAAGAAAAATTAGTTCAGTTTTTATTGCTTTTTACTTCTGGTTTTTCGTTTTAAGGCTTTGCTTTGCCGTGAAAACTTTTTATAACTCATTAATTCCTCACTTTATGTTACACAAAATTTTTAGGTCCGTTTTGTTGATATCAGGTTTTATTTTGATGATATTCATACGGGGCAACAGTCAGTTGATACCGGATAAATTAAGTTCAGCTGACGCCAGACAGCATATTCATTCGCTTGAAAAAGGTGCTTTGATCGTGCCGTTATTCAAACAATTGAACAAAATAACCAAGATCAGGGAACTGGCAAACAGCGCTAAAACTGATGAAAAGACACGTCAAAAACTCCTCGGGGAGCTCAAAAAAGACAGCCTTGCCTTTGAAGCGTTTAATGCGATGATATGTAATTATTTTACAAATTATTATCAGTTTTCAAAAGTATATTTCATCTATGACCATCAACTGAAGCAATTCAATCCTGAAGATCTGATCTTTGTGAATCCTACAAAACTACAGCCGGATCCTTCCATCCAATATGCCGGAGGACCGTATTATTTTCTGCAATATTATTCATTTTCGTCAGCTGCTACCTCACCGGAAGAAGTTAAGTTTTTTTATATAGGAGATCAGCAAAAAATCAGGTTGAACAGCCCGTTTCCATTCAGTCCGGGAAGAAAAAACAGCTTTATAAGGAGATTCAGACAATTAATTGGGATGGAACCTTCATTTGAAGAGCAAATAAAAATCCTGACAGTAAAATTAAATGAGCAGTTGCTTCGTTATCTTAAAGATCAATGAATTGACTGTAATAAATGGTTATTTAAATGATAGAAGATATTGATTATTTCACTCAATGTCATCTTTTTTGAGCGTTGAACGGAACTAACATTGATGACCATTAAAAATAAATCAATTTTTTACAAAAAAAATTTAAGCAGGTTCATTGGTAAATTGTTTTTAATGCCAAAAATCAACATTTTTAATACATCCGGTGGAAATTAATATTACACTGTATACATTTGCATCCCTTAAAATATAAAATAAATTTTATGCCATATCTTTTTACATCCGAATCAGTTTCCGAAGGACACCCAGATAAAATAGCTGACCAGATATCAGATGCGTTAGTGGATCACTTTCTCGCTTTTGATTCCGAATCCAGAACAGCGGTGGAAACCCTTGTCACGACAGGTCAGGTAATTCTGGCGGGAGAAGTCAGGTCGAAATGTTATCTGGATATACACCAGATTTCGCGTGATACCATCAATTCTATAGGATATACTGATCCAAGACTGATGTTTGAAGGTAATTCCTGTGGTGTTTTATCAGCCATTCACGAACAGTCCAGAGATATAGCACGTGGTGTGGAAAAGGAAAATCCTGAAGACCAGGGTGCAGGGGATCAGGGTATGATGTTTGGTTATGCCTGTGATGAAACAGCCAGTTTTATGCCATTGCCCATTGCTTTATCACATAAAATCCTTAAAGAGCTGGCATGGATGAGGAGGGAAGGCAAGGAAATGCCCTATCTGAGACCTGATTCCAAATCGCAGGTGACGGTAGAGTATGATGACAACAACAAACCTATCCGGATTGATACCATCATCGTTTCGACACAACATGATGAGTTTGGCAGCGATGAGGAGATGCATTCTATCATCACTAACGACATCATCAATCTGATCATTCCCAAGGTGAAAAGGGCATTGAAACCGGAGATCCAGGCTTTATTCGAACATAAAAAACCTATCAAATATCTCATCAACCCAACGGGAAAATTTGTGATCGGAGGTCCTCACGGAGATGCAGGTGTGACCGGAAGAAAGATCATTGCTGACACTTACGGAGGCAAAGGCGGACATGGCGGAGGCGCTTTTTCCGGTAAAGATCCTTCCAAAGTGGATCGTTCTGCTTCCTATGCCTTGAGACATATTGCCAAGAATATGGTTGCCGCCGGATTATGTGAAGAAGTATTGATCCAGATTTCCTATGCCATTGGTGTTGCAAGACCGGTCAGTTTGTATGTCAATACATTTGGTACGTCAAAGGTGGATTTAAAAGACGGAGAGATTGCTATAAAGTTATTGGAGATTTTTGATCTCAGGCCTTATTCCATTGTTAAAAACCTTCGTTTGAAACAGCCTATTTACAGAGAATCTGCTGCCTACGGGCATTTTGGCCGTCTGCCAAAAATTGTGACCAAGGAATTTACTGACGGTTCAGGTGTTACGAAGAGAATGGAGGTTGAATTGTTTACCTGGGAAAAACTGGATATGGTTGACAGGTTGAAAAAAGAATTCAAGCTGGATTGACAGCCTATTGTTTTTTGAATAAATATATTGCTGTAAATCTGAATATTTCCGGAATGCAGAATTTGTATTATTTACCCTGCTATCCAAATCTGTAATTGGGTGTTTGATTTTCTGGGTAGTGAAAAAGAGAATTCACCACATAGGAACATAGGAACATAGATTCACATAATAATGGAAAAATTTATGTGCCTATGTGGTAAAAACTATGTACCTATGTGTTAAAAAAATGCAATTCACCACATAGAAACATAGGAACATAGATTCACATAGTAATGGAACAATCTATGTGTCTATGTGTTAAAAACTATGTACCTATGTGTTAAAAAATACAATTCACAACATAGAAACATAGTGACATAGGAGCCACATAGAATAGGAACAATCTATGTGCCTATGTGGTAAAATCTATGTACCTATGTGTTAAAAAAATGCAATTCACCACATAGAAACATAGGAACATAGGGGTCACATAGAAAGAAAAACCTTATATGCCTGGGTGGGAAAATTACAGGATTCACCATATTCCTTAATTAGAACATTGAAAACCAGTAAATAATAAGAAAAATGATAGTTACAAAGAAATATCTGAATGAATTGACATACAGAATAATTGGGTGTGCAATAGAAGTTCATAAAAATTTAGGACCTGGATTGTTGGAAAGTGTGTATCATAAATGTTTTTTGTTCGAACTTGAAATGAAAAATTTGCTATATACCCAACAAAAAAATGTACCAATAAAATATAAGGAATATGAGATTGCGGCTGAATTACGTTATGATGTTCTGGTTGAAAATTTGATTATTGTTGAATTAAAATCCGTTGATGGTATTTTACCTATTCATCAGGCACAATTATTAACCTATATGAAATTATTGGGAAAGCCAAAAGGAGTTTTATTAAATTTTAATTGTCTGAATATTTTCAAAGAAGGACAAAGAACTATAGTAAATGATTTGTTTTCGGTTTTACCTGATGAATAATTTTTGCACAATTACCTATAAGTTGAAATCCAATGAATTAAAAAATACAATTCACCACATAAAAACATAAGAACATAGATTCACATAGTAATGAAAAAATCTATGTGTCTATGTGGTAAAATCTATGTACCTATGTGTTAAGAAAATGCAATTCACCACATAGAAACATAGGGACATAGGAGCCACGTAGAATAGGAACAATCTATGTGCCTATGTGGTAAAATCTATGTACCTATGTGTTAAAAAAATGCAATTCACCACATAGAAACATAGGAACATAGGAGCCACATAGAATAGGAAAAATCTATGTGCCTATGTGTTAAAATCTATGTACCTATGTGTTAAAAAAACAATTCACCACATAGAAACATAGGAACATAGATTCACATAGTAATGAAAAAATCTATGTGAAAAAATCTATGTGTTAAAAACTATGTACCTATGTGTTAAAAAATACAATTCACCACATAGAAACATAGGAACATAGATTCACATAGTAATGAAAAAATCTATGTGATAAAATCTATGTGTCTATGTGTTAAAAACTATGTACCTATGTGTTAAAAACTATGTACCTATGTGTTAAAAAAATACAATTCACCACATAGAAACATAGGGACATAGATTCACATAGTAATGGAAAAATCTATTTATCTATGTGGTAAAAAAGCAGTCAATAGACACCCCCAATTTCTGAAAAAAACCTTTCAAATGATCTTCAGGCTCAGATCAAGTATTCCGGCTGAGTGTGTCACTGCGCCGGTGGAGATATAATCTACGCCTGTCATAGCTATTTTTCTTACATTCTGGAGGTGAATTCCTCCTGATGCTTCCGTTTCGAACCTGCCGTCAACGGTTTCGACAGCCTCTTTCAACAATGGTATTTCAAAATTATCCAGCATGATCCTGGTCACTCCACCCACTTCCAGCACTTCCTGCAGTTCTACCAGATTCCTGACTTCAATGGTAATGCCCAGGTTCAGCTTTTGGTCTTTAAGGTATTGATGCACGCTTACGATGGCTTCGCTGATTCCACCTGCGGCATCGATGTGATTGTCTTTGATCATGATCCAGTCATATAAACCCGTTCTGTAGTTTTGGCAGCCACCGATCTTTACTGCCCATTTTTCCAAAGGCCTGAGTAAAGGGGTCGTTTTGCGAGTGTCAAGGATTTTAACAGGCAGGTCATTGACCTCAAAAGCAAACCTGCTGCTCATCGATGCAATTCCACTCATACGCTGCATTGTGTTGAGTATCAGCCTTTCTACCATGAGCAGACTTCTGGTATTGCAGGTCACTTCGAAGGCGATATCTCCATAAATAACCGGTTTACCATCCGTAAAATAGGTTTCAAAACTCATTTTCGGATCTACCTCGAGGAAGATCATTTTTGCGAGTTCTACTCCGGCGATGAGTCCATGGTCTTTGACGATGAGGGCTGCTTTGGACCGGCTTTTAGGGTCTATACAGGCATTGGAAGTATGGTCGCCGCTACCCACATCTTCTTTCAAACCGTATTCGATGAACCATTTCAAATATGCTTCTGATACCTCAAACATGCTGTAGATTTTCTGTTAAAAACACGTGGAGAGACATTCATGCAGTCAAAAATTCAACAGTCTGCAATTTTTCCCCCATTTTTGCTGCGAAGATACAATATTTCGTTTTGAAGTGCATTTAATCATGGTGTCAGTTGGCTTAAAGGAGACAATTCCAAACTAAAATGTCGGCTGTACATCACATTACATGCATTAAATAGTTTGAAAATGAGAAAAATATTTTTTGGTCTGTTGGTGATTTTTTTGATTGCTTCGTGCAAGTCGGATGAAAAAAAAGTTGGTGGTACGCAGTTGGGAGATTTGGAAGTGATCCGATTTGAGGATGAATTGATGGGACTGGATACGACCGATGTGGAAGGGCAGTTTCATGAATGGGAGAAGAAATACCCAGCATTTACGGAAGTATTTTTCCAGAATGTTTTTCCCGTTGAACCGGGTGGTAATTTTTACAATGGTTTACGCGCTTTTTCCAGAGATACGACCATGACAGCCTTTTATGACCTTGTAAAAAAGGAGTTTGGGGATTTCAGTGAAGAAACAAAAGCTTTGAACGAAGCATTTGAAAATGCATTGAAGTGGTTTCCGATGGCAAAGAAACCAAGGATTTATACCTATATATCCGCTTTTGCCATGCAACGGTTTATCTTTGCCGATACTGACAAGGATGGAATTGCCATCGGATTGGATATGTTTTTGGGAGATCGGTTTGATTACACCATACTGGAAACAGGAGATAACAATTTTTCCAGGTATCTGACCAGAACCTACGATAAGCAACATTTGGTCAAAAAAGTGATAGAATCCTGGATTGAGGATCAGATGGGTTTACAACAGGGAGACCGTGCCATTGATTATATGTTGTATAACGGCAAAAAACTATATTTACTCAAACAAATTCTACCCGAAGTCCAGGACAGTGTTTTGATGGAATACACGGGATCGCAGGTGGAATACCTGGACAAATATCAAAAGGAAATGTGGGCTTTTTACCTGGAAGAACAATTGTTTTACACGACGGACAATTACAAAATAAAAAGACTTGTATTTCCTGCACCAAATTCAACTGCGCTGCAAATGCCTCCGGGTACACCCGGACAAACCGGCAATTACCTCGGGTTGAAAATCGTGGAAAGTTTTATGAAAAGAAATCCGGAAATCAGCACAGAACAACTATTGTCGATGGATGCTCAAAACCTCTTGGAACAGTCGAAATTCAAGCCGTCAAACCGATGAGGAATATTTTATTGTTTTTGCAGCATATCGGGATATTTTAACGTTTATTAAATAAATAATTCGAGCCACCTCCTGAATATACGGATAACATTGTTAGAAATTAGCTTGATTGCATTTTTTTTTTTTTTCTTTGCCTGGATTTTTTCATAGAATTGTTCCAACTTAAAACAAAACATTTTGAACCTAAAAATCATCCTTAAAAAAATCCTGACCTTATTGCATATTGATGCTACCAAAAACATGCAATACGACAGGCTGACCAATAAAATCCTTAAAAGTGAATTGCGCGAGGATTCCAATTGTATAGATATCGGCTCTCATCGGGGAGAAATTCTCGAGTTATTCATCCAATATGCTTCAAAGGGGAGGCATTTTGCGTTTGAACCGGTTCCTTTTTTATTTGAGGGATTGACAGAAAAATATAGTTTGCGAGCCCGTATTTCTTCGTTGGCTTTATCAGATATCAAAGGGGAAGCGAATTTTAAATATGTGAAAAATGCACCTGCTTACAGTGGCTTACAAACCCGCAAATATGATATCAAACATCCGGTTGTAGAGGATATATTTGTTCAGGTAAACACCCTGGATGAGGTTATCCCCGAAGATTTGCGTCTTGATCTGGTGAAAATTGATGTGGAAGGCGCAGAATTTCATGTTTTGAAAGGAGGCAGAAGCTTGCTGAAAAAATGGAAACCGGTGATCATTTTTGAGTGTGGTCTGGGAGCGAGTGACTATTACAAAACAGATCCGGGCGAATTATTTGATTTTATTTGCGGGGAACTGGATATGAAGCTCTATACATTACCTGCCTATGCCAATGGCAAAAAAGTGCTTAACCATGAGCAATTCACAGATATTTACTGGAGTAATTCTGAGTATTATTTTGTGGCGGCAGAGTAAGGAGATTTTGATTGGCAAATCTGAATTTGGTATCATAAATACTGTAGGCCATAAATGCGCTAATAAGAACGAACTACTCTAATACTATAATGATAGAATAAAATTTGGTTGCCTCCGCAATCCCTTGTAAAATAAAGCTATACACTCGGTACCCCCGGCCTACAGACGTTATAGGTCAGCACAGGCTTTAACCCAACTTGAAAATAAGA
>DDTL01000165.1 GCA_002344345.1 Saprospiraceae bacterium UBA2365 | reverse complement strand
ATATATATATATATCAACATATAATCATGTAAGATTGATTGACAATCTGGCATAATTCTTTCTGATCATATTGTGGTTGAACCGGTTAATTGATTTGCAAGTCAACAAATGAATTTTTTCACCATGGATGCTGATGCCTCACGGGAATATTCCGTTTTTGGATAAAGTTTCATCATCGTTTGCCCTTTGTTGCAACAGCACCCTCAAAATTTTCACAAATGAAAAAAGTATTTTTTAAAACCTTGTTTTTTGCCTTTATAATGGTACTTCAATCTACAACGTACAATATGTCGGCTCAGAACTGCAATGTAGAATGCACTGAACTGCTGCAAAATCCAAATTTGGAAATTGATCCTACATTTTATCCGCTTCCTAACGGAGCAGGATTAAGTTTTTATGATGGATACATTCCAGGTTGGAAAAACTCTCATGGTACAGCTCATACTTTTCAGTTGAATAATTCAGGAGTCTGGGATCCTGTTTTTACTTATCCAAATGGAACTGAAAAAAGCGGTATGTATGCACATAGAGTAGCATGGTCAAAAATTTGGGGGGAGGGATTTTTTCAAGACATTCTCTTGTCGAATGATCCATACATCACATATCATTTATTCATTCGATATCAGGTTAAAGAACAAATAGAAAATTTTCCTCCTAACCATTTTATAAGTTTCAAAATTGCCTCAAATCTAGTTAATGGTCGGATATATTCGGGAACACCTCCTCAGAATATTCCCCAAAGAGTTTTACATACGCAACATATGAATAATTATGATGTAATTGAAACTTGTTTAGAATTCCAACTAAATGAAAATGAAATGTTTGATCAGATTTGGGTTGAAGCATTTCCCCCAGAAGAGATCGTACCTTCAAATGGACAATGGACTGCATTTGACAATATTAGTTTGTTATGTAATACAGAAGCATTGACACAAATAAACACAACACACAATTGGTTAAATGTGGAGTTTTCCAGTGTGAACGCATCCTCGATGTCCCAATTTGTAGAGTATTATTGGGATTTTGGAGATGGTAATTTCAGTACTCAGGCGGAACCTGTTCATACGTATGGTGCATCAGGGACTTACAATGTTTGTCTTAAAGTTAAGGATAATAATGGTTGCTGCGGAGAGTTGTGTCAACAAATAACTGTGGATAATCCTCCTTATTCCTGTGATAATCTGACAGATTGCATAGGTATTGGTCTTCCGAATGCTACGGTATACCTGAGTTCTCTGATCGAAGGTTCTAATCCGGTTATCCCTTCGGTAATCGGACCTTTCGGATACAGGCTGATCCAGAATGCCTGCTTCACGCTTGAGGGGAAGCTGGTTATTGACCGGAATGTCATTCTGTTAAATACACATTGGTTCAATGACTCGGGTGCAGAAATTGAAGTATACGGACGATTGTGGTCTGCTAATTCTCAATTCCAGGCATGTTCATTAATGTGGAGGGGATTTGTACTCCCGGAAAGTAACCAATCTGACAACAGGGCATATTTCACAAATTCACTCATCAGGGACGCATATATAGGGATTGAAGCGTTTGATAATACGTCGGTAGTGGCAAGAAATTCTGAATTCCTAAATAATATTGTTGGTATTTCTCTGAAAGATCAGCCTAATGCTTTTGAAATAATTAATAATTTTACGGATAATGAATTTTATTTTAGTGGAAATATGTTGGGCAAATACCCTGGTCAGCCAAACTATAAACCTAGAAGCGAGAGTGGAATAAGTGTTTATAATCTGGCGATGTTGAATGTAGATGGGAATAACGTTTTCCGAAATCTGGAATATGGGATAAAGGCCAAAAAGTCTGGAATGAGTATTAACAATAAAAATTCATTCATTATCGATGATATCACCTCTGCAATGAATAGGTATACAAATTATGGGATCTATATGGAAGAAAGTAATTCGAATGTCGTTATTAATGATAATGATTTTAATGGGAATACTTGTTCTGTAATGTGTTACAATGGCATGAATAATTTATTGGATATTGTTGAAAACAGATTTGTAATGCATAGTGATATAGAAATGTACATTGGGCCAAGAATAGTTGTCAGAAATAATAAAGGTGGTAATTTTAGTGTGGAAAAGAAGAATATTTTTGATGTTAATATAAGCAGTTTTTCTTTCGCCATTTCCTTTAGTGATAATAGCCATCATAAGATTCATATAGATGATAATATTTTCAATTTCAAATTTAATTCTGCAGGCACCTCGCATGTTATAGATTTCCAAAGAAACTACTTTGATCAGAATTATTCTGAGGATTTAACCTCGCCGCTTGTTTCAAATAACCGATTTAATATGGATCGTTCCAACAGTATAACTATTTATAATAGTCCCGGCATGGTATTGGTGAATAACAATTTTTACACCAATACTGCAAATCCCGGATATGGACATCTGATTGATATATTAAATTCAGATGATGGTTTTTTCAGGGATAATACAGCTCATGATATGACTGATTTGTTTAGAGCCAGTAGTAGTGTGAATAATACTTTCTGCTGCAATACCTCTAATATTTTTGGACGAACTTTTCTTTTTACGAATGGAGGAGAACAATTCAGTTCACTTTATGCCAATAAGATCAAAACGCTGGAATTAAAACACGGCTCCACAATCGGTGTTCAGCCTTCCAGAGGTAATATCTGGAATCCCCAGCAAAGCTCTGCACAAATTACTGAATTTGAAGCAAATCAGACATACATTTCTAAGAATCAATTCATTGTTGATCCTGTCCAGATAGGTCATAAACCTTTGGACATCTATCCTTCGTTATGGGGAAGTCAATGGTTCAGGACAACCGGAACTTCAAAAAGTTGCGAAGAATACCAGGAGTGTAATATTGATAATCCCGGAGGAAACGGTGGAGGAGATGCGGATATATCTGATGATAAAGTTAATGAAGTAGCAGTCAATTATGTGAGAACATGCAAACACAATGCCACAGGATTGAACCCGTACAAGGAACTGTCCGAATGGGAGAATGCCATGTATATGTATAAGTTTCAGTATAAGTATCCATTGATAGACTGGGAGTCAAAGATAGATTCAGTGCAATTACTGGAAGGAGTAAATGAATGCAACGGGGAAATACTCCAGGAAGTTATCGACTGGTATCTAATTCAGGAGGATATCAGAAATATTTATGAAATGACTGATTCTGCAATCATTGAGATCAACAATGCACATCAGGTGATCCGGGAAAATGCACTTGAGATCACTGACTGGCACATTAACAATCCTGATCCATCAGTTGTCATTCAACCCGTGTTATATTATCAAAACATTACGTCAGCTGTTTCAAGGATCGAAGGTATTAATGCCAACCTGAAACTAAGTTCCCAGGCAAGGGCAGTCAATATTTTAGGCAGGTTGGCAAATTTAAGTTCAAGGTATCCGTTTCTGACTGAGTTGAAGAAAGTTCGCGAGATAGAGATGAGAATCATTATCAATGGTGCAAAGAATATTTCAGAGAATGAATGGAAAGATTTGCTGCGAATCGCAAAACTATGTCCTCTCGATTATGGCAGCGTGGTTTATGAAGCATGGGGAATACTTGACTCACATGGGCTGGGTACGGATGAGATAAGTATAGAAAACAACTGTGCAAGGACAATTAAACCCCGAAGTATGCAAACTGATATTACGAATTTGAATATATTTCCGAATCCTTCCAATGGAAATGTCGTAATCGGCTGGGGAAATCAGGAAGCAGATCAGATTCTTGTTTATGATTTTACAGGAAAAGAAATAATGAGATCAAAATTGGTTAACATATCTGAAAAGATCAATCTTGATTTTTCTGATAATAATAACGGGCTATATTATGTAAAACTAATGAATAAGAATGAACTTGTGGCTTCAGGCAGGCTGGTATTGATCAGGTAATTATTAATCAGATGCCCGGATCAGTTATCCTGACATTACAGATCCGGGCTTTTATTAAAAACTTATGTATGCATAATTTCTTATTATTAATATTCTTTTTTTTCTTCACATTTTTAGGTCATGCCCAGAAGGAAGATCATATTTGGATGGTAGGAGATGAACCTTATGATATAATACTTCCCGATCGGGCAGCGGACACTACACGGGGAGCGACTAATCTAGATTTCAATTATGACCCGCCAAAGATATACTACGATCCAAAGCGATTTCTTGATTTTGCAGGGATCAATTCAAGTATATGCACTGCAGATGGCAGTATCCTGGCCTATACGAACGGACAGGTAATATACAATCGGTTCGATCAACCTATTGAAGATACGATCAATTACAGCCTGGACTGGGAATACTGCAATCTGGGAGATAAGAATATGGCCATTCCATCGGGCTTGCTGGGCGTGCAGGAAGCGCTTATGTTGCCTGTCCCGGGCACGCCGGATTTGTATTACACATTTTATACTACTTATGCGAGAGAGGCCAATAAGAATTATAATTACCAGATCAGCTATGCTAAGTTTATGGTCAGTGATGATGATCCCGGGGGAGAATTAATTTCAAAAGACAATGTGATAATGCAGGATTCATTATCCGGTAGTATCACAGCAGTCAGGCATGGCAATGGCAGGGATTGGTGGTTGATCACTCCCCGTAGAGTAGGGAATTCGCTCAATATCTGGCTGGTCAATCCTAACGGCATCCATTTTCATGGACGGATGGACACGGGATTGCCCGCCAATGATGGAATAGGGCAGATATATGGTTCGCCCGATGGAAAGTGGTTGAGTTGGTTTGTAGCTCATAAATTCTCAGCAACCGGAGCTCAGTTTTTCTTAAGTAAGTTTGACAGGTGTAAAGGTATTATTCTAAATCCGGAATTTTTGTATGTGGATGTTTCCAACTACAGATTTGGTTTCGGTGTATCATTTTCCCACGATAGTAAATATCTATATATGTGCAACAGGGATTTCATATACCAGTATGATCTGGGGAAAGCAGATGTTCTGGCAAGTGAATTAAAGGTAGCCATATACGACGGTTATGAGTATTATTTTCCTTATGATACTATACAGCCCCTTGGAAGGCCTGTAGATTTTTGTATTATGAGCCTGGCGCCGGATGGTAGGATATACATCATGTCGTCTTCTGCAAGCACCCGCATGGTAAGTGTCATGCACAGTCCTTTTAATGGGGGTGTCGGATGTGATGTCAGGCAGCATTCATTGTTGATGCCGACCGGAATTGCAAGAGGACTTCCGAATTTCCCCGATTACCGTCTCGGTCCTTTAGACGGTTCTCCCTGCGACACCTTAGGTATGGACAATCATCCGGTGGCAAAATTCAGGTATGAAGCGGATACACTGGATCATCTGCGGCTGCGGTTTACGGATCTGTCATACTTCAGGCCAGAGACGTGGAACTGGGATTTTGGAGATGGCAGTCCGAATAGCGAAGAAAGGTATCCTGTGCACCGCTATGACAAAAACGGAACGTATGAAGTCTGTCTCACTGTGAGCAATGAGAATAGTGTAAATACTGTCTGTCGCATCGTCAACATAGGCGGAACGGGCACCTCCGACGGATACGATTTCAAAACAGATCAGATATCCCTCTATCCGAATCCGGTGTCGGAGAAGCTCCTGATCACCCTGGGTGAGTATATTCCCGAGAAAGGCATGGTTACCATCTTGGATGTGACAGGCAAAACGGTGTTATCCACCCGCTTGTATTACGGTCAGAACACATTGGATCTGACCCGTCTTTCACCGGGCATGTATTTCTGTGTGATGACCGATGGCGGCAGACTGATGAAGACGGAGAAGGTGGTGGTGGAGTAGGGGAAGATATGATAATAATAATAAATTATGCTTAAAACACACTAATCAGCGAAATAAAATATTTGAAATACTCAATATTACTCAAAGATTCCTGGCTATTTATTTTTTTCAGACAAACCCAATTTTAAGTCTACTCCGAAAAGTCTTTACCCCCTAATTTCCGGTAAAATGGGCTTTTAATATGTTGATTATCAATCGTTTCCATTTAAGGGGTAGGACAAAAAACTATCGGGAGTCAACAAATCAGAATTTTCGGAGTAGACTCAATTTTCAAATTTTCGAATCCTCGAATCTTCAAATTTTACAAATGCCTTTCCGCATGATAAGATGACCTCACCAGCGGGCCGCTTTCAACGAAAGCAAAACCTTTCGCCAGGCCGATCTCTTTGTATTCTGCAAAAACATCGGGATGTACGTATTCCATCACCTCAGCATGGTTTTTGGTGGGCTGAAGGTATTGTCCCAGGGTCATGATGTCACAATCGTGCGCCCTCAGGTCATCCATGATCTGTAATACTTCCTCGCGGGTTTCCCCAAGCCCGAGCATGATGCCTGATTTGGTGCGTTTTCCATAGGCTTTGGTACGTTTGATCTGCTCCAGGCTGCGGTCGTAATGCGCCTGTGGCCGGATCGTCCGGTAAAGCGAACGCACGGTTTCCATATTGTGACTCACAATCTCCTGGCCGGCAGAGATCATCTTTTCCAGGGCTTCCCAGTCTGCTTTCACATCAGGGATCAAGGTCTCAATAGTGGTATGAGGACTCAGTTTTTTGATCATTCTGACCGTCTGATGCCAGATATCAGCGCCTTTGTCCGCCAGTTCGTCACGGTTGACTGAAGTGATCACGGCATGTTTGACCTTCATAGTCTGTATCGCGCGGGCGACGCGCATGGGTTCTTCCGTATCGTATTCGGTTGGTTTGCCGGTTTTGACATTGCAAAAAGCACAACTTCTTGTACAGATATTACCGAGGATCATGAAAGTGGCAGTTCCGACACCCCAACATTCGCCCATGTTGGGACAATTGCCGCTTTGACAGATCGTATGGAGCTTGTTCGTATCCACGATCTGCTTGACTTCGCGGAAACTTTCTCCGATGGGAAGTCTTACTTTCAACCAATCGGGTTTTTTACGGGGAACGGGTGTTATTTGTTCAAGATTCATGTTTTTATTTTGATCCTGGTGAGCTTGTTCACCAGACGGATTTCCTTATTAGATTTTTTTTGTTACACAGAGTAGGCACAGAGTTTCACAGAGATAGAATAGTGTATTTTAAAACATTGTGAAATAACTTCTATTTTTCAATTCAATTTACTCTAAATTGTTATGTTAAATGATCGACTGGACCATGATATTGTGCTCAATTTTTGACCCAAAAAACGCTGCATCTGCACTTTGGTGCTTGCATTTTCCTTAACAAAAATTTGATGCAACTGTTCAGCCTTTCTAAAGGATTGAGTTGAATTCATATCAAAAATTACTTGAAATCAATTGTTTTCAATTTTAAATTCCTAAAATAAGTCGTCAAACAGCTGGTCATCAGCCATTTCAGGTAAGGTGACAACCAATTGCGGATTTTCTTCCATCGCCCTTTTGATCGCAAATATAGCTTCGTCGTTTCTGGCCCAGGAACGCCTCGCAATACCGTTATTGACATCCCAGAACAACATGCTTCGGATGTTTTCCTCTGCTTGTTTACTGCCGTCGATCACCATCCCAAATCCGCCGTTGATCACTTCACCCCAACCGACACCGCCTCCGTTGTGAATGCTCACCCAGGTAGCGCCGCGGAATGCGTCACCGATCACATTGTGAACCGCCATATCTGCCGTAAAACGGCTTCCGTCATTGATATTGGAGGTTTCACGAAATGGAGAGTCCGTGCCCGAAACATCGTGATGATCCCTGCCCAAAACCACCGGTCCTTGGACCCTGCCTTCTGCTATCGCCTGGTTGAATGCCAGGGCGATCTCTTTCCTGCCTGTGGCATCAGCGTATAATATCCTGGATTTTGACCCGACAACCGGCAGATTATCTCCGGCGGCTTCGATCCAGTTGATGTTGTCTTTCAGCTGTCCCAGAATCTCGGGAGGTGATTGGGCCGCCAGATCCTTCAATACCCTGGCAGCCAGGCGGTCAGTAAAGTCCAGATCTTCCTGTAAGCCCGACGTGCAAACCCACCTGAAAGGCCCGAAACCGTAGTCAAAACACATCGGCCCCATGATATCTTCCACATAGGAAGGGTATTTATAGGTTCCGGTAGCCTCATTTTTCCAGATATCCGCACCGGCTTTTCCGGCTTCCAGAAGAAAAGCATTGCCATAATCCCAGAAATACATCCCTCTGGCACACAGTTCGTTGATGGCATCCACATGCCTGATCAGCGATTTACGGACTTCCTCCAAAAATCTGGTCTTGTCGGTATTCAGCAAATTTTTTGCTTCCGAAAAACTGTAACCGGCAGGACAATACCCGAGATCGTCTATATTGTGCAATGATGTCTGGTCTGAACCAAGTTCAACAGGTATTTTTTTATTTACGAGCTCTTCCAGCAGATCAACAATGTTGCCGTGATAGATCAGCGCAATGGCCCTTTGGTTTTTTTTGGCTTCCAGAATTTTTTCTGTCAGTTCATCCAGATCATAATATACATTTTCTTTTAATATGTATCCATCTGCTATTCTTTGGCCTATGGCATCAGGGTCCACTTCTGCGATTACCCCGACTGCTCCGGTGATCACAGCAGCTTTGGACTGAGCGCCGGACATACCTCCAAGGCCGGAAGTAACATATAATTTGCCCTTCAGATTGCTTTCACCCAGGTGTTTCAACCGTCCGGCATTGAGCAAAGTGATGGTCGTTCCATGAACGATGCCCTGCGGTCCGATGTACATGAAGGAACCGGCTGTCATCTGACCATACGAAGTCACGCCCAATGCGTTATATTTGTTCCAGTCGTCTTTTTTGGAATAGTTCGGGATCATCATACCGTTAGTCACGACCACCCTGGGCGCTTTGGGGTGAGAAGGAAATAATCCCATCGGATGGCCGGAGTACAATACAAGGGTCTGATCATCCGTCATTTCGGACAGATATTTCATGGTCAGCAGATATTGCGCCCAGTTTTGGAACACCGCTCCATTTCCGCCATAAGTGATCAGTTCGTGTGGATATTTGGCCACTTTTTTGTCCAGGTTGTTCTGTATCATCAGCATGATCGCAGCTGCCTGCCGTGATCTAGCTGGATAATCCGTGATCGGTCTGGCTATCATTTCATAATCCGGCAAAAACCGGTACATATAGATCCTGCCATATTGGTTGAGTTCGTGTAGGAATTCTTCTGCCAGGATTTGATGCCATTTTTTCGGGAAATACCTGAGCGCATTTTTGATCGCCAGTTTTTTTTCTTCTTTACTGAGCAACAGATCAATCACTCTTTTTGGTGCGTGTGGAATGCTGTGGTCCCGCTCTTTTGAGGGTGGCAAAACTCCGGGAATCCCTTTGTTGACAGCTTGTTGGAAAGCCAGTATATCGTTCATTTTAAACTATTTTAAGATTTATTCAATGCCTTTTTAGTATAGGCTGAAAGCACCAGTTCACCACTCATCGCAGCTCTTTCTATCAGCAGACTGTCCCAGTTTTCAGTTCCTTCCCAAAGTATTTTTTTCATTTGCAAAAGCGCTTCAGGATTAAGTGTAGCCAGTTTTTTCAAAAAAGTATCCAGATGATTGTCCATTGCTTCCGTATCCTGAAAAACCTCAGTGAACAAACCGGCATTTTTAGCTTCATCAGCTGTCATCCAAGTATCCGGTTGCAGGCTTAGTCTTGAAAAATTAGTCTTACCGATCTTTCTTTCTACAGCCGGAGCGATCACAAATGGTCCCAGGCCTATATTCAGTTCGCTTAATCTCACAGATGCCTGAGAATTGGCAAAACACAGGTCTCCAGCTGCAGCAATGCCCACACCGCCACCGACAGCTTTTCCTTGTAGCCTGACTACCAATGGTTTAGGGCAATCCTTCATTGCGAGCATAACATTGGCAAAGCCGGAGAAAAACTGCAGTCCTTCATGTTTATTGTTGATCTGTTTCAATTGCTCAAAATCTGCACCTGCACAAAAGGTTTTATCACCTGCACTTTTGAGAAGAATGACATGGATCAGGTCGTTGTTGCCAGCGTTCCGGATCTCAGCAGTCAGTTTGTTCAGCATGTCCAGTGGCAACGCATTGTGACGAGGATGGTAAAATTCGATCGTAGCCAAACCGCCTGAACTCTTCACTTTCACAAAAGGATCTAGTTCATACATGATCATATCATTTTTGAGGCACAAAAATACGGAATTTAAGCTTAACACCGATGTTTTAAGCTTTTGATAAAAGAAAAAACCAGAAGGATTTTGGTGAAATTGAACCAACTGTGACCTGTGTTACAAAGTGTGTGATCATAACATTTTATTTTTGCAAAAAATGATTTAAACGTTGATAATATGAGTAGTAAAGCCAAATTTTCAGATCTGATCAATCATGCAAAGCCTGTTTTGGTTGATTTTGCAGCCGAATGGTGCAGTCCGTGTAAAATGCAAAAGCCAATTTTAAAGCAGTTGGTTGCCAAGGTTGGCAGTGATGCCCGGGTGATCACCGTCGATGTGGACAGAAACAGGGAAGTAGCCCAAAAATACCGCATCATGAGTGTGCCGACACTTGCCATCTTCAAAGAAGGCAAACTTCTGTGGCAGGAATCTGGTGTGAAACAGCTGGGTGAACTGGAGAAACTGATCTCAAAATACAAATGATCAGATCTTTTCCAGGCGTTTCAATTCCCGTTTTGCCCTCGAGGTAACAGAAGGTAATTCTGAAGTCTGCAAGACATCCAGAATGACAGGCTTTAGTTCCGTTTTGAGTTCCGGATATTTTTCACAAAAATTGACCAGAATATTCATGGCATAAACCCTGAATGCAGCCGGATATTTTGGTGAGATCAGAAATGACATACAATTATCAAAAATCATTCCTTCCAGATCTTCAGGAAATTCCAACTCCTGAAAAATCTGCAGTATGCAGCGGATAACAGCGTCGTGAACAGGTTCGTTAAGTTTAAGGTACATTGAGTGAATATGTTTATTGAAAAGCTCTGGATGTTTTTGTCCTATCAATGAAACGGTGAATGCTGCTCTTTGGGCAACCACATATTCGTCGCAAAGAAAATATTTCATTAATTCTTTTAATCTCAGGTCATCCGTACCGACCCATTCTGCTATTTGCCTGGCATGAGCAGTTGAATGTCCTCCCAGGAAGATTTTTCTTAAATTTTCCAGATTTGAAGATTTAGTAGCTTTTCAGATAATGAAGTTGTTTAAAAATGTATCTTAATGCTTGCAAACAAATCATTGAAAGCATTGACGAAGCAAGCTTGTCAGCATTTTCAACCAGTTGCTTCAGCTTTTTTTGATTCCGTACTTTCCGGTACGCAATACTGACGAGGCAGAGCCTATCAGCATCTGCGATACTGACGAAGCAAGCTTGTCAGCATCTCCGATACTTACGAGGCAGAGCCTATCAGCACCTGCAAAACTGACGAAGACAAGCTGATCAATATCTTTGATCCAAAAAAGAGCTTCGTCCTGACTTTTGCTGACCCACCACTTCGTGTTCCTTCCCTTGAATATCCACCGGATATTCACCTTTCAGGATCGGTCAGTCATTTTCAGCAATCAACATAATTCTTAAACAACTTCAACATTTATTCATAAGTTCAAAATTAGTATTTTTTCCAAAAAATCCTTTTGTTTTAGTTGTCAAATCCTATGAAAAATGAGGTAAAAAGTATATTAAGGCCGCTTAACAAATTTCTTATATTTAAAAAAAATATATAAACTTTACAATAATATCTATCTTCGCATGTTGGTTGAGTCTTTTTTGAACCATATTTCATGCCTGTTTGGGAAATTCAGGTCTTTTTTTGATTTGAAAATTGTAGGTTCATGAAGGATAAACTATTTAATAAAATGTTGTGAACAGATGATACTGAATCCAGAGAGATACCTTGTAACCTCAGCACTGCCGTATGCAAACGGACCGTTGCACATCGGCCACCTTTGCGGAGCCTATATTCCAGCCGACATTTATGTACGTTTTCTAAGACTTATGGGTAAAGATGTAGTATATATCTGCGGTTCGGACGAACATGGGGCAGCCATTACCGTTCGTGCAAAGAAAGAAGGCATCACACCGCAGGAGATCATCGATAAGTATCACCACATGTTTGTGGAAGCATTTTCAAAATTGGGTATTTCTTTTGATATTTACCACAGGACTTCTGCTGACATTCACCACGAAACTGCTAAAGAATTTTTTCTGGATCTCTACCGTAAAGGAGAATTTACCGAAGAGGAATCTGAACAATACTTCGATGAAAAAGCACATCAGTTTTTAGCTGACAGATACATTATGGGAACTTGCCCAAAATGTGGTTTTGACCATGCCTATGGTGACCAATGCGAAAAATGTGGTAGTACATTAAGTCCTATGGAACTGATCAATCCCATTTCAACACTGACAAATGAAAAACCTGTGCTGCGTAAAACGACCCATTGGTATTTGCCTTTGGATAAATATGAAGGCTGGCTTCGCGAATATATTTTGGATGGCAAACTTGACGGCGAGGAACATCATTATCCTGATACGTGGAAAAACCATGTGATCGGACAGTGTAAATCATGGCTGGACAGTGGTTTACAACCCAGAGCCATGACCAGAGACCTGGATTGGGGCGTTGATGTACCTATTGAAATTCCGGGCGCTGAAGGCAAAAAACTTTACGTATGGATGGATGCGCCCATCGGATATATCAGCGCTACGAAACAATGGGCGCTTGATCATGGTAAAGACTGGAAGCCATACTGGCAGGATAAAGACACTGCTTTGATACATTTTATCGGAAAAGACAATATAGTTTTTCATTGTCTTATTTTCCCGGCCATACTGAAGGCAAAAGGCGATTATAACCTGCCTGTCAATGTGCCGGCCAACCAGTTCATGAACCTCGAAGGAGATAAAATATCGACCTCCCGCAACTGGGCAGTCTGGGTCAATGAATACCTCGAAGATTTTGCAGGAAGAGAAGATGAACTCCGGTATAATATGATCAAAAACATGCCGGAACTCAAGGATTCGGAGTTTACATGGAAAAACTTCCAGGATAGCAATAACAATGAACTGGTCAATAACCTGGCGAATTTTGTCAACAGAGTGTTTGTCCTGACCCAAAAGTTCTATAAAGGTCAGGTACCTGCTTTTGATGAGGATGCTACTTTTGAGGGCGTTTGGGAAACTGAATTGGGTGGCTTTTTTGAAACTGAAATGATCGGATTGCACGATGACATTCAGGATCTGAATGAATACCTCAGGAGTTTCGATTTCAGGAGTGCACTCCGGACTGTCATGGAGATCTCAACCAAAGGAAATCAATTGCTTCAGTTCAATGAACCCTGGAAGCTACAAAAAGAAGATCCTGAAACAGTGGATGTGATCATGAATCTTGCATTGCAAATCGTTGCAGCATTGTCCGTAATCATCAGGCCATTTATGCCTTTTACATCTGATAAAATGAGAAAAATGCTCAATTTGCCTGCGATTAAAGAAAATGGTGAATTGCTTGAATTGCTCGAAGCACTTTCATTGGGCGAATCTCTCATAGAGGTGGGTCACCAATTGAATGAACCGGCTCATTTATTTTCAAAAATAGATGACGATTTGATCAAACAACAGAAGGATAAACTGGGTGCTGTTCCTGTAGTTCAAAAAACAGAAGAAATCCTTCAACACGCTGTTGCCGATGTTCAAACTGAATATGTGGCAAAGGAACAAACTCATCCTTCTGTGAAAGAGCCTGTTAGCTATGAGGCATTTGCTAAAATGGATTTAAGAACTGCTGTGATCCTCACCGCGGAAAAGGTTGAAAAGGCTGATAAACTGCTCAAACTGACACTGGATCTGGGATTTGAAACCCGTACCGTGGTTTCTGGAATTGCTGAGAGCTTTGACCCCCGGGACATCATCGGGCAGGAAGTGGTGGTTTTGCTAAATCTGGAACCACGAAAGATCCGTGGGATCGAATCCAACGGAATGATCCTGATGGCCTCCGGTGAAAATGGTAAAATGAGTTTCGTGAGTCCTCAGAAAGCCTGGAAATCAGGAAGCATTGTCAGTTGATTTTGGTTATTAACTAACTGACATGATCTGTGAAAAAGGCGAACAAACGGCTTTTATAAAGCAGGAAGCGATCAGATTGGGTTTCAGCCTTGCCGGTATTTCCCGCGTGAGAAAACTGGATGAAGAAGAAAAACGGTTGAGGGACTGGTTGGCTTCAGGAGTTCACAGCAGTATGTCCTATATGGAAAATCATTTTAACATGCGGTTGGATCCTTCCTTACTCGTGCCGGGAGCAAAAAGTATCGTGTCTCTTGCATTCAACTATTTTACTGACAAAAGACAGAATGACCCGGGAGCACCTGTCGTTTCAAAATACGCTTTTGGAAGGGATTATCACAAAGTGTTGAAAAAGAAATTAAATGCCTTACTGGAAGTCTGTAAGAACAACTTTGGTGACTTAAACGGGCGGGTTTTTGTGGATTCTGCCCCGGTTTTGGAGCGCGCATGGGCAAAAAATGCCGGATTGGGCTGGATTGGTAAAAACACCTTGTTGATAGCTCCCGGAAAAGGAAGTTATTTTTTCCTTGCGGAATTGGTCTTGGATGTTGAATTGGATTATGATCCGGTTTTCGAAGCAGATCACTGCGGAACTTGTTCCAGATGCATTGACGCATGTCCTACTGGTGCCATTGATCCTGAAGGTTACCGTCTGGATGCAGGCAAATGCATTTCTTATTTGACCATAGAGCATAAGGAAACCATTCCCGGAAAATTCAGTTCAAAAATGGCGAACCGTGTTTTCGGTTGTGATATCTGTATGGATGTTTGTCCCTGGAACCGGTTTGCGAAACAACACAGGGAACCGGATTTTGAGCCTAAAGATACTTTTCTGAACATGGATAAAACAGCGTGGAAGCAACTTTCAGAAGATGATTTCCATAAAATATTCAGCGGCACTCCTGTTATGCGGGCAAAATATCCCGGGCTAAAACGCAATACTGATTTCCTGCAAGATTAGGCAACACGGAAGGTTATTTACTGATTTACATTTTTAGGATTTCTTGAATTTGTTTTGAAAAATACAATAGATTTTTTAATTTTACCAGTGAAAACATTAACCAAATGAATTTGAACCCAAGTAGTGCTTCTCTATTGATCTCGCTTTCAACTCATCCAAATTTTCAAATTGATGAATATTTGAACTCAGTTATTTCAAACTTAAAGAGTATTAAAGAAACCAGACAAAATACCTATGGAATATCAGACAAATTTGAGATGTATTTCGAACCTTTAGCCTATGTTATTTTAGGTTATTGGGACATTGGTTTATTGACAGTATCAGATGATAGTGAAATAATAACTAAAATTCTTCAGCCCGAGTTTAATGATAATTACAATTTGCATGGGCTGGTTTCGACAAAATTATACTCGGGAATTTCTTTTGAAGGAATAGGAACGGATTTATCAGAAATTCGAGAAGAGAGTATAAATAAAAAAAATCCTTTTTTAGTTATTTTAAATTTAAAGCTTTCAACGAAATGGTTATTGAAAAATGCAGAAGTTTTATATATAAGATTTATGGAGTATCTTAAAGAAAATATTAAAGATGATATAAGTTATTTCCCAATTCAAACATATAATGCCTATGAAATTTCAATTGTTTTTTTAGGATCAGATTTGACAAAAATAGTTGATAATATATTCAATATCAGAGAATTGAATTTGGGTAGAATTTTAAAAAATGGAGATTGTATTAATCAAGAATTTAGTACTTTGGATCCGAAGGATTCTCATCTATTTATTGATACACATTCTTATTTTGGTATAAGATTAATATCTAAAGATTCTGACCTAAGTAGAAAAACCTGGGAAGTAATTGAAAATTTCAATAATAATAACTTAAAAGCAGTTTATGAGATTGAAGCAAAGCCAGGTCATTCAAATAATCTGGAAGAGACATTAAGAGATATAATCGCTTTAGAGAATTTTATTAAATTTCAAGCAGGGCAATATGATGTTTTTATAAACAATAACTATGATTTTCGTTTGTTTATCACTTTTTTTAATGAATTGAAGAAAGAGGATTCCAAATTGAAGGATCATATTCGTAATTTAAAAACAAACCTGATTTTTGACTATCCAAAGCAAATCAAATCATCCCATGGAGATGAAGAGTTTAAATTTGAAATAAGTTTCAATTTGACAGAAATTAATGATTCTCTTAAAGCGTTAAAAGTATCTAAATCCCTTAGAAATCAAATTGTTAAGATTTTTTATTCGTTTGAAAATTCCTTTTCAAATAAAATTACATGGGTTGTTTTTATTGATTTATATTATTTTGTTAAAAGTTTGCAAAACTATATCTTCAAGGTGAAACATAAAATTGAAAAATCTTTATCAATAAAAGATAAATTTG
>DDTL01000162.1 GCA_002344345.1 Saprospiraceae bacterium UBA2365 | reverse complement strand
CGTAACAGACAGTTTGTGTGAATATTACAATCCATGGGAAGCATGTGACTGCGAGGTGGAGGATGAAACTCCGTTCATTTGCGCTTCTGATAGTCTCGGCAATTTCTATTATGTTCCGAATGAATGCTTTGCAACATGTCTTGGGTTGACAGTATTGACTGAAGGCGATTGCGACATACTCGTGATTGACCCTGAAGTTGATCCTGTTTTGATCAGTTGTCTTGATTCGCTGAACTATAATGATGTGACAACATTCCAACAGGCGATTTTGCTGATCCACAATGAATGTGGACTCGAACTACCTTTATGTATACTCAATGCCCCGCTTTTTGATGATGATGAATCATTTATTCATTATATTTTGGAGAATTGCGGTAATATCTTTGGAATTGGGGAAGATTATTCAGGCAGCAATATTTTGAATTTGTTCAATGTATTAAGCAACAGGGTGACCACAAATGCAGAAGAAAATACCAATAAAGTTTTATCAGGAATCCAATTATTGAACAATCCTGCTCAAAATGATTTGAGATTCAGGATAAAAAGTGCCAAATCCGAAGAGGTAAATCTGGTACTTACGAATATAAATGGTCAGGTCGTAAAAGTGGAATCAAGGCAGATACTGGAGGGAGAACAGGTATACAATCTTGATTTATCTGCTATCCAACCTGGTTTGTATATCCTTCAATGCACTGGTTATCATATGAATGAATCTTTGAAAGTGATTAAATTGTAATCAGATAAAGTCAATTTGTTGTAAACGAATAGAGGGCCACATTTGGTCCTCTATTTATTTATAAAAATGTTGATATGAATTTGCAAAAATGTAGGGTGATTTTAATTCGAAAAAACTCTCACATAATTTGTTATTAAAATCTGGTTAACCTTAAATCGTTTTATCCAATTCCATGTTTTGTAATTTGTCCCTGATCTTTCTAAATGCGTTGGTAGCAATTGGAGGGTCATAATTGCCCAAAACTATGACCAGTTCATCTGTTTTTGCATTATAACTCAGGCAACAATTTACGCCTGGTGCGCCACCCTGCATTGTCAACTGCCCTTCCTGAACTGCTTTAGATTCATTTACTCCAATTTGTTGCGTTAAGATATAATTCACATACTTGGCACTTAACAGTTTACCTTGACTTAAAGCTTGAAAGAACAGCGCCATGTCTTCAACTGTTGAATATCCACCTTCTGCAGAATTTCCCCTAAAGGGAAGCATGTTGATATTAGATTCACACTTTTTCCAATTATCTTTCACTCCGGTGCAACCTATCGCCAGGTTAGGAATTATTTGGTCAAGTGTATAAAAGTCTGTATTTTGCATTCCCACAGGCAAAAAAACGTTTTCCTTTACATAATGGTGATAACTCATACCGGTAATCTCTTCGATGACCAATCCAAGTAAAAGATATCCGGCATTAGAATATTGTGTGCCTGAGCCCGGAGTAAAGCTCAATTCAGATTGAGATAAGATGCTCACATAATCATTCAACTCCTTGTATTGATTTACTGGTACTCCGGTCTTAACATCGGACTGCAAATCTCCCAGTCCGGAAGTCATTTCGAGCAATTGACGTATGGTTACAATGTTGGAAATTCCATTCATATGCAATCCAGGTAAATGTTTAATTAATTTGTCATCAAGGCTCAACCGACCCTGTTCTGCCAATTGAAGAATAGCCACATTGGTGAATATTTTGTTGATAGAACCAAGATTGAATTTAGTTTCTGTGGTGTTTGGACTCATTGTCCGAAAATCTGAATATCCGTAAGCTTTCTTGAACAAAGTTTCATTTTTCCTGGAGATCAATACTGTTCCTGAGAATAATTCTCTGGAAGCCAAATCTGACAAAGTGCGATCAATATCAGTCATCACTTCAAATTTACGAAGTGAATGATTGGAGTTTGTTGTCAACGAAGCAGGAACTTCTAAAGTTTTGTGTCCAAAAATATTGAAGATCATCATAAGGTTTATAAAACCCGTTAACATGTATGTTTTCATTTCTATTTTTATTTAATAATTGATTAATAATTGATTAATAATAGTTTAAAGCACTAATTAGCTTTTTATGACTTTTCCTGATCCGGCGATTTTTTGCCTGATCTCGGGATTGCCAGTATATTCAACTTTCCCGCTGCCTGCGATTTTTACATCAAGCAACTGTTTAACTGAAACATCACAGTCGCCACTACCTGAAATATTTATATGCATTTCCTGAATATCCGCTTTTTCAGCATCACAGTTTCCACTTCCACTAATGTTAACTGAAGCATATCTGATCTTAGCTTTTCCGAGGATGTTACATTCGCCCGAACCAGCTATGGAACAATCCAGATTGTGGTAATCAGGTGCTTCTATCTCAATTTTACCGCTGCCACTGATCGAAAGCCTGAGCTCAGAACCTTTGAAGGCGTCATGAATGTTTATTTTACCCGATCCTGATACCGATGCGCCGTTGAGCGAAGGCATGGTAATGTTAATTTTTACTTTGCCTGAATTAAATCTAAGACGAGATTTATACTGAATGATCAGTTTTTTGTCTTTTACTAAAAATTCAATATTATCCAGTTGAGACTTCTTGCCTTGTTTTTCAATTTTAAAATCACCTTTTTTGACGGTGATTTCACCTGCAATCCGGGAGGAAATTTTGTCAAATTCTTTTAATTTGCTTTCCTCATGATGTGTGTTTGTTACATTGGCTTTCACCACAAAAAGGATCATTAAACTTGCCAGAATTAGAATAAAGTATTTCATAAGTTTTTTTTTAATTTCAGTTATTAATCAGAATCTTTGATAAAAAATAATTAGGATCGTTTTGTATAATATGCCCTAAATATTTTCATTTCGATTTCATAATTTGTTAAATTTTATTGGTTTAGAATGAGTTATCATTTTTGCCTATTAGACGCAGGCACTCATGTAAATGTTATAAAATTTGTTTATACTTCTACAAACTGCTGGAATATCTATATTAATGGCAGTAATTTTCGATTAAAATAAAACTGGAAAATGCATTGAAATTCCGTTTTTCACCCATAAAGCTCAAAAGGGAAAGGTCTGGATTTGGTTCTTTTTTAGCGTCTCAAAACTTGAATTCGTGATTTTTGGCAGAACTTTAAAGAAATTTGATCTTAGAAAAAATGCCACACTGAATATTTACCTCGTAGGATATATCTCCAACGGGGCGAACCCCGTAGGATATATCTCCAACGGGGTCGAACCCCGTAGGAGATATATCCAACGGGGCAAACCCATACGGGCAAGCAAAGGATTAACGAATTATGATTACAGATGTATTGGACTTCTTAAATCAAAATTCGTTGTTCAGAGCATGCCCGTATGAGCCTGCCCGTATGGGGCTTGCCCGTATGGGGCCTGTCCCTTAGCGAAGCGGCTCGGGGTTCTTAAATTATTTTCCTCTTTGTTTCTAAGCCGTCCAGGTTAGGACAGGGGAATTCAAATAATCGCAGAAAGACTTTAATGAGGTGTTAATTAAGTCATTGAAGGTGAGATTTCTATGTTCAATTATGGCGCTTCGGGGGTTAAAGTTTATACCGATGTTTGATTTTTTTAAAATAACTTCTCGAGATAACATAAGATTTACTGGAGTTTTGCATCAATACTTCAGCTGTTCCAGTAATGTTAGGAGTTATTTTGGCAATGTACTCAAAATTGATGATGGTAGAACGGTGGATCCTGCAAAAATGTTGATCAGGCAACCTATTGTCCCATTCGCTGATATTATAGGATGTCAGGTATTCTTTACCCGTATTGGTATAGATGTAACTATATTCCCTGGAGGCTGTAATGGCTACTATTTCGCTCATCTTTACAAAATTGATGGACTTGCGTAATGTCACCATCAGACGGTCATTGTAGTCAATTTTTACCGGTTCGCTAACCATTGATTTGGATTCTCCTTCAAAAAGCCGTTCCAGCGCATCTTTCAGGCGTCTGTCGGAAACCGGTTTCATCAGGTAATCCAGGGCATTGATCTCAAAAGCCCTGATGGCAAATTCGTCAAATGCTGTCACAAAAATGATGTCACCTGTGAATTCCACCTGATTAAGTAAATCAAATCCTGTCCCATCACCTAATTGAATGTCGAGGAACAACAGATCCGGTTTCAATTGACTGATCGATGTAACAGCTTCTGCTACTGAAGCAGCTTCACCCAAAATGTCAATCTGAGGATATTCTTCCAGTTTGTTTTTCAGGGTAAATCTGGCTAACGATTCATCATCAATGATCAATGCGGTGTAATTACTCATTATATGGGATTTTAATCTCAAATTTTACAAATTCTTCATCCGTTATCAATTCAAAAGAACAATTGTCCCCATATGCATTGTGTAACCTTTCTTTTAGGTTCTCTATGCCCGTGCCTAATTCAAAATCATTGCTAAGCCATTTTCCTGTGTTGACAATATGGATCATCAGCCATTCTGATTTTCTTTCAGCTTCAACAAATACAGAAGTGATTTTACCACTGTTGCTTTTCATTCCGTGTTTTACAGCATTTTCTACCAATGGTTGAGTCAAAAAACAAAGAATTTTCGCATTTGAAATTTCTGGTGTATAGGATATCTTATAATTCAGATTTTCATTGAATCGTATTTTTTCAATGAATAAATATTTCTCAATGATCTCAAATTCATTTGAAAGAGAAATGAACAATTCATTTTTAAATTTGAGGGAATAACGTAGAAATTCAGATAATTCTGTCAGCATCAAATCAGCTTTTTTGACATCCTGATACATCAATCCCTGGATAGAATTGAGTGAATTGAACAGAAAATGAGGATTCAACTGATACCTTAGCATTTTTAATTGAGCCTCAACAGCCTGGATCTGAAGCGCTTTTGATCTCTCAAATTCCATCTGCAGATCTTTCCAGTATTTAATTCCAAAGTAAAGGATACTCCATACAAAAGGCACATAGGCATTGACAAGTATGAGGAAAAAGTATTCGTGTTTTCGTTCCAGAGTAAACCAATTGATATCCCAATCCCAAAGTAAATGGTCATATGTGAATTTGACCTCCTGCCAGACAAAAGAAGTCAGGGTTGATAAAATGGAAATCAACAGAATATAATATAGCGGTGTTTTCCTCAATCGGTAGAAATACCGGTATATCTGTCTGAGAACCAGCGTTAATAAAATTAAAATGATATTACTGAGTAAAAGTGAAAAGCTTTTCTTTAAAGAATTCGCATATAAATCCCAATACCTGGCTAAATGGTTTAAGGTATGAATGGTAAATCCAATCAGTTGATAATGCCAGAAATTCAGTTTTATATTATTTATGAATTGATTGCTTTTCATTCTGAAAAATGATTTGTGTGATGCTTTTAATTATTTTACCATGTTTGAAGAGTAATTTCCATCAACTTCGCCGTGTACATCATAGAATCGTATGCATATACATCCCCAAACAGACTGCAAAATTGGAAAAAACTGATCAAATGTTCAAATGTAGCATACAGGATGCATATAACGCGTATAAAGCGGATAATATACCTACGAACAGAAGTCTTGTTTTGGATGCATATTGACCGTTCTGATGATGATCGAATACAAACATGGATTGTTTATTGATGGTCAATTCAAATCCGGTCAATCAATTAAACTGTCAAACGGGCAATTCAACATTGAATTTGGGTTGTTTTAAATGCCTGATTCGCAGCTGGATTATTCATTGATCACTATCTCCAGAGCTTTAAGATTGATTTCGGGAAATTTGTTTATATTAATTTTTAATGCCAATTCCATTAATTTGTTATAGCCAATTCCAATAATTTGTAAACTGATGTACATTTGCTTTATAGCTCTTATTTCAAATAATGGATTTTATTTTATTGTTGCAAATTATTTCTGTATCAATCAGATTTTATTCTCTGATAAACAACATGGATCTAATTTGACCTGAAAGTTCATGTTTTAAGTGCAATATATATGTTCCGGAACGGAATGAAGACAGATCGATCGAATTCAGTCCTTTTATTCCAGAAACCCTATGTACAAGCTTACCTTGGAGATCAAATATTTCAATCATTGGTTTTTCGTGAGATGAATAATCAATTATATTTAATCTGCTTCGGACCGGATTCGGGAAAATGCTGATGTCAAGGAGTGATTCTTTTTCGGGAATGCTCAAACTCACAGGTAGCGGATTGCCTTCAAATGCACCGATCGAAGGCGGATCATTAAAAGTATTGCCAGTAAAATCCATTGTCAACGTATCCAGGCTGAATCCTTTTCCAATGGCAGGGCTGCCGGGCAGTAAGCTGAAGTTTTCATTATCGGGATCAAACAGCGAAGGATTCACATTGATCAATGAGTGGAGATCGGCAACCGGCAAGGTAGTTGGACCCGTCCAGTTTTGATTTTGTGCATGGTACCAAAGATTATTTGAAAAATGAAAGGTTTCAGGTAGGGTATTTGGGCCGATATTGCAATCCACCGAAACCTGATTGTCTCTGTATATCAGATTGTTTCTGAACGTGTTATTGCTACAGGAATAAAATCTTGAAGTGTCTACGGTTTCCTGAAGGATCCTTAAAACCCATTTTTTTGGAAGATATATGGTATTATTGACTACTTCTGTTTCAATACAACCAACAAAGGCAATGGGCGCAACTGATCCGATGAAAACATTGGCATAAACTTTCAGATAGGCTGCTTCATACTTTGCATCCAGTGGTCTGAAAAACTGCAATCCGGTCGATCCGCCAAGATTGAGTGACCGCTGACCACCGTTTTTAAAGAAATTCCTTTCTATCCGGATGTCCCTGCAACCACCTTTTGCCTGAATGGAATTGGATCCCATGTTTTCAAAATTACAATTCCATATCCTTCCATGATGACAGCCTACCATATCAATGCCACTTCCTCCCTGACTTCCGTTCAAAAAATTGCACTCCCTGATCTGAAAATCATCAATGCCTGACATTTTCAACAGATCATTGTTGCCTGTTGCATTCATGTCTCTGAAAGTGCATTCCTCAAAAATAATGTGATGTGTTGGAGTAGAGTAGTCGCCTCCATCATCTATATTGAATCCATTACCTGTCTGATGCTGAAAGACCAGCTTTCTGATGTGAATATAAGCAACATCGATCATTTGCCAGCTGTTGGTACCACCTTGAAAAATGACTTCTTCGTTGGGAGCTGCTGTGAAAACGATCCATTTTCCTTCAGTTCCTTTCAATTCTGAGATGGTTAAACCCCCGGAATATATGCCCTCATGGATCATAACCGTATCTCCTGGCTCGATGTGGGGAACTGCATCTATCAGGTTTAAATAATTTTGTGAAGGGCCTACATGTAATACTTTTGCCTGCAAAAAGACAACGCATGAAAAAACAAAATAGAAAAGTATTATTGCTTTACATTTTAACATTTCACAAAATTGTATTGATTACACAGATGAATATACATTAATGCATGATCAGTCCGAGTGTTAAAAACAGCCCGGCAGCCAGAGCACCAGCAGTCAAAGCATAGGGTAGTTGCGTTTTCACATGATCGATGTGGTCGCTTGCAGAAGCCATGGAAGAAATGATGGTCGTGTCCGAGATCGGTGAACTATGGTCACCAAATACACCGCCACTCAAGGCTGCAGCAATGGCCAGATAAACATTGACATCCAGATTCTGTGCAATGGGCACAGCGATCGGGATCATGATGGCAAAGGTTCCCCAGGATGTGCCTGTGGCGAATGCTATGAAAGAACTAATTCCAAAAATGATCACGGGGATCAATGAGGGTGATATCAGGTTTTTTGCAACTCCTGCTACATAAATTCCGGTATGCAGCTCCCTGCAAACACCGCTGATGGCAAAAGCCAGCATCATCAGCAATGCAAGAGGCATCAATTCGGATACTCCTTTTAATGTGGACTCGATCAATGCATCAAAACGCATGATCTTTTGGGCTCTGTACAGGATGAAACTAACCATTAATGCGGTAAGAACCGATGTTAATACAGCTGTTGATCCGGAACCTTTACCAATGGCAAAAAAAGCTGTTTTAATAAAATTTGAATTTCCGGGTTCTGCAACTGCCTGTTCCCAACCTGTATAAGACAGCATGACAGGCATCATTAATACCATGGTCATGATAGGAAGTAACATATTTATTGCACGTAAGGGTATTCCAGGAATGGGGTCAACTTTTGTCAACTCATTGGATACCATTGGTTTTGCATTGTCAGAAAGTACTTTCCCTGTGCTTTTAACCCTTTTTTCTGCTTTAGCCATCGGTCCGAAATCCCAACCTGTTATTGTCAGAAATGGAACCAATAACAATGCCAGCATTGGGTAAAAATTGAA
Source organism: Saprospiraceae bacterium UBA2365 (assembly GCA_002344345.1). Taxonomy (GTDB): domain Bacteria; phylum Bacteroidota; class Bacteroidia; order Chitinophagales; family Saprospiraceae; genus UBA2365. The sequence goes on along the minus strand of DDTL01000162.1, from coordinate 15,251 downwards.
AGCCATGGCCTTGAACATCGTGGAAAACGGGTTGTCAAAACCTTCCACAACCAATAAACCCATAATGAAGGCTCCCCACGCATTAAAAGGGATCAAAATGGCAATAGGTGCAGCTGTTGAATCGGCAATATATGCGAGCTTTTCTCTGGAGATCTTCATTTTGTCAAAAATGGGTCGGAAAATCGTTCCAATTGTCAAGGCTATGATGCTCGTTTCGACAAAAATGACTATTCCGGTCAACCATGCAGCCAACTGAACCAAGACTCTTGATTTGTTGGTTCCACCATGGTCAATGTTTTTTAAACGATTATCCACCCAATGGACAAAACCTGATACTCCACCTGATTTTTGAACGAGCAAGATCAAACTGCCGACCAATGCGCTGAACATAATAGTCCGGGTATTGCCTGCATCCTTAAAAACGTCCACTAAGCCTGAAATGGTAGCCATCGTTCCGTCCAGGAGATTTCCCTTATTAATGATCAGGTAACCCAACCAGATACCAAACAGCAAGGAAGGGAATACCTGTCGCCTCCAAATAGCTATGATGATGGCAATTACGGGCGGAAGCACCGATAGGAAGCCGTAATTTGTTAATTCTTCCTGCATATTAAAGTTTTATTTTGAATACGTTAATTAAGCCTGTTCAGTTTGAATCTGTCCATTTCAAGGCCGTATTGATCGTTTTTGCACCTGTTTTTGAGTTCTGTAAGATCAGTATTCCATTTTTCACCATCAAAAAAACCAACAGCATTGAAATCCCTGACTTTATACAAGGCTTTTTCTCCGTAACAAGTGCCCAGGTAAACGTAATCCAGACCGTTTTCTTTGGACCAGCAGATCAATCTCCACATCATCCATTTTCCAATAGGATATTGTTCCATGATCTTTGTGTCAAAATAAGAAAACCAGTAATGCAACATGTTGCCATGAATGCCTGTAAGCACATATCCGATCAATTTTCCTGTTCCGTCAGAGAATTTGAAGAAGTGAGTACCGTTTTGCCTTTCAAAAATATAATTCAACCTGACATCATCCATAGTTTTTGCTGAATAACGCTGATCTGCATATCGAAGGCAGAAAGCTCTGAAATCTTCGTTTTTGTAATCGAAATCTGCTTTATCCAACACTTCAAGTTTGATGTCCAGAGGTTCGATTTTCCGGTCTACTCGTTTATTTTCTGAACCCGACTTGAAGTCTGCAGTGGTGATCCGTACACTTCTGCACAGGTAAAATGTTTCTTCATGAAGCTTGACATCATTGCTGTAAGGTAAAAAACCTTTATCAAAAACATCCGGAATCTCATCGGGCATATCCGGCTGAGCATATACAGCATAATCAAAAGTATAATTGAGGTAATTATTGTTATGCTCTGAAAAAAATATTCGCATGGAACTTTAATTAATATTGATTTAAGGTTTGGCTGTTGCTTTCCACCTTCATTGGGTTTTTTCTCCAAAAATGGAATGGAAGATATAATAAACTGAATAAGAGGATGGCAACAAATTCAAGCTGTAGTATGTAGTATGGCCATTTGCCCAGGAGATCAAACATGGTCTTGCCATTCGGCTTCTCTACAAGGAATAAATAATTGGCATCCAGCCATAAATTGATGGGATAGACGATCAATGCGAAAATATTGAGCCAAAATAAGGATATAAAGATGTCCTTCCATTTCAACCTGTAATCCAAAACTACGAATCCGTAAATTACAGCGATCACCACCAAAACGTGTATGATCCAGTACCTGAACCATTCGAAATGCGGAAAGGAATGTTCCAGGGTCGGTGTGAAATTGGATTGTATGGTGCCTGCCATGATCCACATGAAAATTATTCCCCACAAAGCCCTGCTTCTGAAATAATAGGCAAACCATAAAATCAGGGGCGCTACATTGCATAATTGCAAAGGAATGTCCGTTTTTTCATCAAACCTTCCTAAGCTGAGCAAAATGACAACTTTAGCAATCTGAGAGAGGAAAATGGCAAAAGTGAAATAAAGTAATATGGTTCTTTTACTTGCAGCAGATTTATTTTTTTTCCCTATCCAAATGATCAGAATGCCAAAAATAGCAAATGAAATCACCCCGATAATATGCTCCGGAGAGTATATTTCAAAATTAAAATTATCATCTAAAAATGAATTCATATACAATATATTTACTATAAATAATTGATTATAAATTGTTTGTTCCCGGAATTAACCATAGATTGGTATTGCAAAACTAATCGATTTCGTCTCCTGGATACCAGCAAGCATACAAAAATATAGGTAAATTTGGAAAATTGTTAATTTGATAAAAAGATAATTCGGAAATGAGCAAATTTGAAATTTGAAAATAGGATAATCAAGAAATCCGGGAAAGTTGAATTTTTGATCGATACATGATCGCGAAATTGTTGAAGAAATCTGGTGGTTTCCATAACAGAAATTCCATTTTACGGTCAGCCTGTCATATACCACCAGCTCCTGATCATATGTTTTCAATATTTTGAAAAATATATTTTGGTTAAAAGCTTAATTATAAATAAATTTCATATTTAAAAAATATTTTATATGTTTGTAATAGTTTTCTTTTGGTTAAGTACCACAGGCTGATTTTGATTGGTAACAATTTAAAAAATTCTTTTTTTTCAATCCCAACTGGATTTTTATGAAATCAGGGTTAATAAAAACCGTTTAATGTAAGGATTGTAATGGAATTTTGCCTAAATCGTAACCTGTCGTAAAGCATTTAGTGTCTTAAAATTGAATTCATGTTTTGTTTTGGCAGAACTTTAAAGAAATGTGATGTAGAATGATGGCCGTACTGAATATCGAACCCTGTAGGATTAATATCCAACCAGGCAGGCAAGGATTAGCGAATTATGATTACAGATGCATTGGACTTCTTAAATCAAAAATCGGTGATCAGAGCCTGCCCGTATGGGCCTGCCCGTATGGGCCTGTCCGTATGGAGGGTTCTTAAATCATTTTCTTTTTTGGTTCTGGCTCGTACAGCTTAAGGAAATGTTGATTTTATGGTTTACTTGAAGTCAGTTAAATAAAATAAAAATGAATAGATCCATTTATATTTTTGGTATTTGGTTTTTGTTTTTTTCTAATATGGTGAATGGGCAAAAAACTGCCTGTTATCTGGATAAGGATCAGATTTTCCTGGAAGGGATCAGCGCTTTTGATGAAGGTCTGTATAGCCTTTCAGGTCTGAAAATGTATCAATTCAAATCCTCACTTGAGAATGAACCGGGAACGACACATTTGAAAGAGATCAGTGCGGATGTTTATCGTGTAAAGTTGTCGTATGATATGGGACTCGATAATTCGGATGACTTATTATTGGAATTGGAAAGGAATTATCCCGGTCATATACTGCTTCAACAGGCATATCTCGCAAAAGCAAATTATTATTTCCGGATAAAGGATTATACCCAATCACTGAATTCTTTTTCTGAAATTCAGCTGAATTTACTGAACAGGGAAGAAACACAGACGGTTTTGTTCAAAATGGCTTATTCAAACTTTGTAAAACAGCGTTTTGATCAGGCTGCATCACAATTTGAAGAGTTGACTTTTGCCAAAAATGAATATTATTATCCATCCAACTATTACCTCGGAATATGTGAATTTTTAAGAGGAAATTTTACTGAATCTATCCACCATTTTGAAATTGTTCAAAACGATCTGTTTTATAAGGATCACATTCCATATTACCTTGTTCAGCTTTATTTTACGCAAGAGCAATACCAAAAGACCATCACCTATGGTGAGGAAAGAATCCAATCGCCTGATTTAAAAAACAGATTTAAAATTCATCAGTTGATCGGATCATCTCATTTTATTCTGGGAGATTATGCCAAAGCATTGCCACATCTGGAAAAATTTGAGCAAAATGTTGAAAAAATGACTGAATCTGATTTCTATCAGTTGGCTTACACCAATTATTACCTCGAAAAATGGGAGGCCGCCATTCCTCATTTTTTGCAAATATCAGATGTTGAAGGTGATATGGGACAGGTTTCCAATTATTACCTTGCGAATTGTTATCTCAAATCCGGGGATAAACTATCAGCCAGAACGGCATTGAAAAAGGTTACAGATCACAATATCCAGAACAATATGCATGAAGAGTCATTGCTCAATTTTGGAAAACTTTCAGCGGAACTCGGTTATGACAGAGAGGCGATTGATGCTTTGTTTTTAGTTCCTGCCAATTCTGCATATTATATTGAATCACAGAACCTATTGGGAGAATTATTCGTTCAGACCAGGGATTATGGCAAAGCACAGGAGATCCTGGAATCCAGGGACAATGTATCCTATCAGTTGTTTGATGCTTATCAGAAGGTTTGTTATTATAAAGCACTGCAGGAAATACAGAACGGCAAGGAAGACAACGCTTTAACTGATCTTGATAAAGCGATCAAGACTGACAGAGACTTGAGTACTACTTTGCAGGCTTATTACTGGAAATCAGAGATCCTACAACGGCAGAAAAAATTTGAGCAAAGCACAGAAAACCTGATCAAATATTTTTTACTGATCAAAGGTGTGCCTGAAATGACCGGACAGTCAGCGCCTGCTTTTGCACATTACCTGCAAGGGTACAATTACATCCAACTGGATAAATATCAGGCTGGTTATGATGAATTTACAAAGTGTTTGAATTTGTTGCCCAAAACTTTTATTGATAATGTTGAATTGAAAAACAGAATATATCTGAACGCCAAACTGAGAGCGGGTGATTGTGCATTGCAGGTCAAAAATTTTAATGACGCTCTTTACCATTACGATGATATCATCAAATCCAAAAATCAGTTCACTCCTTATGCCATGTATCAGAAAGCGATCATCCTTCATTTGAATGGTGATAAAGGAGGAGCCGTTTCGCTTATGCAGGGAATCATCCGGGATCATCCTGGTTCTGATATGCTTGAACAGGCTTATCTGCTGGCTGGTGACATTTATATGGAAACTGAACAGTATGATAAAGCTTTGGAAACATTTAAAGCAATGATCAATCTTCCTGCGGAAAGAGCGGTCAATAAAAATCGTGCTTACCTGAAATTGGGTTTATTGCACTATAATCTGTCCCAACTGGAGGAGTCCAGCAAAATGTATGAGTCGGTATTGGTTCTGAACCCTTCAGGCAACGATGCCAAGGAAGCTCTGAGGGCATTGGAAGAGATTTATATTAAAGATTTGAACCAGCCAGCAGAATTTATCCAGATGGTAAGAGATAAAGCCGGTTTGGAAATGGACAATTATTATGCTGATTCTGTTACTTATGCTGCAGCACGCAATCTGTATGATAAGGGACAATTTACCAGTTGTATCCGAAACTTTAATGAGTATTTCTCCACTTTTCCTAAAGGTTATTTTACCATTGAAAGCAGGTATTACAGGGGAAATGCTTATCTGGTGCAGGAAAAATATAAGGAAGCACTTGAGGATTTTAAAGCCATTATTGATAAAGGTGCAGGAGAACATTATGAAGAATCATTGTTCAATGCGGCGACCATAAGTTTTAACTATAGTAAAGATTACAAACAATCCTACAGATATTATACAGATCTTGAAAGGTTGACCAGTAATGAATCGAAGAAATATGAAGCACAATTGGGTGCATTGAGGAGTTCATACAGAGCTGGAAACCTGGATGCTGTGAATATCTGGGCGACAAAAATTCAGAATAATCCGCTTTCTACCATAAAGGAAATCTCTTCATCTTATTATTACATTGGTAAAATAGCATACCAGGAGAAAAAATATGACCAGTCTGTCAATGCGTTCAATAAGGTCATCCAAAATATGAAAAACAGCAGTCTGGCAGCTGAAGCCCGATATCTGATCGCCCTGGTTTATTACGAGCGGAAAGAATTTAAACTATCCGAAGAACTTTGCCGGAATGCGAATTCAGTCAATAATGCCTATCCGTTTTGGATCGCAAAAACATTGTTGCTGCTTTCTGATCTGCTCGTTATTAAAAATGACCTTTTCAATGCAAAATCAGCCGTAGATGCGGTCATACAAAACTACCGCGATGACGAAAAAATCGTAGCGGAAGCAGAAGAAAAACTTAAGCAAATCGTCAAACTACAGGTCGAAAAAAGCAGACTTGAAAAGAAAAACCTGGACGGTACGCTGATCATGGATTTTAGCAATTGATTTGATAAACAAGCGCGTTTTTGAATTTAATTATGTTATCTGAGAAATTTAGTTGAAAATGAAAATACCAAAAATAAGTCTGATTTGCCTGTTGATTGCGTATTTTAGCGCTATAGACATGAATGGTCAGGGCGAAATTCAGGTTGACGAGATCAAGGTTTTTAAAGATTTTGAAGCGAAATTGAAGGATTTTACAAAAGTAGATCTGATACCTGTTTTGCCTTCTTTTGATTTAAATTCTCGTTCATATCAGTATACCATTTCTGGCAGACCATTGAAACTTGAATACGATAAACCCAGCATCAGACCTTTGGCTTTACCACCTATCAAGGAACCAATTGTCAAAAATGGTCTGGTCAGGTTTGGTTATGGGCTTCCTAATGTATTACTTGCGGATCTGTCCTATGGGATCAAAAAGGGAAGTATGCTTTCGGGGTTTTCACTGGAACACTTTTCTGCAAATCAAAAAAATACGCCTCATCAGGGTTTTTACACCAATAAACTGCTTTTGCATATGCAAAATGCATTCAAAAACGGACTTCCCTATAAAACTTATGCGGATCTGAATATTGATTATTACAATTTATATGCTGTAGAATCATACGCAGATACGACCAAAATTTTTGATGATCCGAAAAGGAGGTTTACGCATTGGGACATTCAGTTTGAAATACCTTCAACTCCTATTAATCAAATATTTGAAGGCCAGGCTGAAGTCACATATAAATTTGTACATAATAACATTGAAAGTGCTTATGAACATTATTTAGAGGTGTCCGGCAAACCTGAATGGAACAGCGGAAACAGTTTATCGTTGGCTTTTCCACTTGAAGCATCATCCGGCTTATCTGACATTCATGCGCCGGTTGGTATGTTTAAATTCGCTCCGGCTCTGGTCTATGATAAACCTTTTTTTACTTTTGAACTGGGCGGAAATATGGGATATGCCAACAAATATTTTATCTATCCAACCGGCAAGATTTCACTGAATAAAATATTTTCCTATTTCGATATTTTTGCCGGCGTCAATCAGCACATACAATTGAATTCAGCCTATAACTTAGTCAGGGAAAATCCTTTTATGCGATTTGCCAGTAATGAGGCCAATGCTTTTATTTCTAAAAATTATTTTGCAGGAGTTCGGGGCAATATAGAGGGAGCTTTGTTTGAATTTGTGGCTGCATATCACCAACTTACCAATCTGCCTCTGTTCGATATCTCTCCATTTGACGAAAGGCAGTTTGATGTACTGTATGATAACGGAACAGACTTCTCCCTGCAGGCCGAACTCGATTACAGGATCAACGAAAACCTCGCTGTCAACGGACGTTTGGCGAATCATTATTATAACATGGAAAATCAGGAAAAAGCATGGCACAAACCTGCATTTGAAACTAATATTGGAGCAAAAACATCATTTTTTGAGCGAAAATTGCTGTTGGAAGGAGCTTTTTTCTTCAAAAGCGGGATTTTTTATCTGGATCCTGAAACGGCAACAGCTGTAAATCTGCCAGTTATTTTTGATTTCAATGCTCATGCTCAATTCAATATATTCAGGAATACGTTTTTGTTTTTGACCTGGAATAATATCACTGCTTCGAAATATTACAGATGGTATCAATATCCCTCTTACAGAACAGTTTTATTGGGTGGATTCAAAATAGCTTTCTGAAAGATATAAAATAGGTCGGTTAAAAAGAATAATCCAGCCCGAAAGTGAGGTTAGGGTCTCTCAAATAGTTACTCCTGCCTACCCAATAGGAATTGGTCTCTTCTACAATGTAGGGCATTCTCCATTTATAACCTATATCGAATCTGACGATCAGAAATCCAAAGTTCAACCGAAGGCCATAACCTGGCCCGACGGCGATTTGTTTATAAAAATTTTTTGTGAACCTGGCATCTTTGAGGTTCTCATCCTCATTATATAACCATATATTACCTGCATCTACAAAAATAGCTCCCTCAAAATACCAGGGCAGATCAAATCTGTATTCAATGTTTGCTTCCAGCTTGATATCGCCTTTTTGAAAGGCTACCTGATCTTCACTTAAAATGACATCTTCATGTCCTCCCGGGCCTAAACCGCGGGTAGGCCAGGCCCTGATACTCTGTGTTCCACCGGCATAAAACTGCTTGGAATAGGGCAAAATACTGTTGTCACCATAAGGTATTCCAAAACCAATGAAAAGTCTGGATGCTAAACTGGATTGGGAAGAAAAGGCCAGTCTGTTTCGATATTCGAACTGGGTTTTAAAATATTTTGCTAATTTTGTTCCATCGTTGAGCTTTAATGTCCAGTAATCCTGATCACCTGATATTTGGTTATACAACTTGTTGAAAAGAAAGACTTCCAGTCCTGAAAACTCAATTCCGGCAGATATATTCCAGGAAAATTTCCGATATTTCGTATTGCTGGTGATGGCTATTGTCAGGTCATCGAACAAAAAACCTGTCAGCAAATAAGGACTTAAACTATTTTTTATATAGGGCTCATTGAACAGGGTAGTATCATAAATTGTGGCTGTATGGTAATCAATCGTAAACTGATCCAGATAAACCAAAGTTTGTTCGCCCGGCCTGTATTGATAACCCAGCGATGTATTGACTGTAAGAATATCAAAAGTTTCGGCAAGGCTGTGATAATACGCATTGAGCGAAGTTCTCGTTTGAGCATATTGCTTAAAACGGGTATATTGTCGCGGTAACGCAAGTCTGAAAACAGGATAAAATGCTGAATATTTATGCCAATTGATGGGCTTGGGAATAAAAATGCTGTTGGAATTGGTGATGAAAATCTCATAAAGGTCCAGGTAGCGTATGTCTGAGTTGGCTGATAAAGAAGAAACATATCGTTCTGCACCGCCAAAAAGATTGTTGTTTTCGATGGAGATATTACCACCAAAACCAAAAAGCTGATCGTTTTGATTGAACGTGGTATAATTCAACTCCAGACCATATTCTATTTCCCAAAGCTTAGGTTTTGGAACCAAAATCAGATCATAATTGATCTTTTGTAGATCTGAAGAGTCAATGGAAGGTCGGATCATGACAAACTTATACGGACTTAACTGGGATAGCCGGTTGTATGTTTCCTGTTGTTTATATTTGTTGGTCAGTTCACCCTGCTTGAAGGATATTTTTGATGAGATCACCTCTGGTTTTACCAGATAATTTATGAACCTCCTGATAAATTGTAAACTGTCAATCGTTTCTGTGGCAGTAGAATCTGAAGCCTTTCCAGGGTTAAAATCTGTAAATACATTGATCTTGCCGGTGGTAAACCTCGGATGTCCCACTTCTGGATTTACATTTAAAACATTTATTTTCAAATCTACCTGGTAATTGCTCGAATCACCTGTGAGCTCAATGTAATTGGGGATAAACTGGGAATATCCGTTATTCTGAAAAAGATTGGTCAAACGGGTGCGTTCATATTCATACGATAATGAACTGACTGGATCACCTTCAACCAAAAAAGATTCATCTTTGGCATTCTGCATCAGACTGTTCAAAATACTATCTTCTGCGTAGAACTGGACGGAACGGATACGATGCCTCTTGCCGGCATATACAAGATAATCCACCCCAATCTCTCTGAATCTGGGATGATATATAAGTTTGTACTCGACCCGGGCATTGTAAAATCCTCTCTTGTTTCGAAGGAAATCTTCCATTTCCAGGGATGTAGACCGGACCAGTTCTTCATCCAGGATATTGGGTTCTTCCGCTACATATTTTCTGATGAACCTGTTGTGCCATAAAGTGTCTGAGGTATCCTGATTCTTAAAATATGCGTAAACATTGATCCTGTTTCTGTTTCGTTTTTGTTTGATAAAGCCTTCGAGTTCCTCGTAAAGATAGGATTTATTGTCTATTCTTCTGGGAGACTTGATGATCACCCGATCAATCCCGGTAAAATGTTCTCCCTCAGGCAGGTATTTGGTGGCATCACATGATGACAACAAAAAAACGATCATTGCCACGAACAGAAAAAATAATATGCTATCTTTATTGATCAAATGAATGTTGTATCAAATTAAGGTCAAAATGCTTTCAAAAAACTCAATACAGTTTCTAAAATCACTAAATATAAAAAAGTACAGGCAAATGTACCAAAAATATTTAGCTGAAGGTGAGAAAATAATATTGGAATTGATCGACCTCAAACCTTACCTCATCGATCAGTTGTATGCCCTTCCTGAATTCTTAGAACGACAGGAAGGTAAATTGATTGCTGCAGGTATTCATTATTTTCCCGTTGCAGGGAAAGATCTTGAACGTATTTCAAACCTGAAAACTCCTCAAAATGCCATTGCCGTAATCCGGATGCAGGATGAAACAGCCATGATTTGTCAGGGGTCAGAGCTTAAAAAGGTGATTTATCTCGATGAAGTGCGGGACCCGGGCAATTTGGGAACGATCATCAGATCTGCAGACTGGTTCGGATGGGATTTGCTGGTTTTATCCAATGAATGCGTTGATCCGTATAACCCCAAGGTGGTACAGGCTTCTATGGGAAGTCTGTTCAGGTTGCCTGTCATTCAAAGTGGATTGCAACAGTTTCTGGATGAGGCTACTTTGTCTTTTGTTATCTATTCTGCAGAAATGGATGGTGCATCGGTATATGAAACTGAGTTGGCTTTTCCTATGTTGTTGATCATGGGAAACGAAAGCCATGGAGTCAAAGTCATGATGGATCATGCCAGGGTTAGTAAAGTCAGCATTCCGCGTTATAATGGTCAAACAGAATCACTCAATGTCGCCATTGCCTGTTCAGTTATGATGGCAGAAATAAACCGCAGATCTTATGGATAAAAAAAATACCGCAACGATGATCATTGCGGTATTTCCTCAAATAATTCTTTGAGAATTATTGTATCACAAATTTAATTCTGGTCTGTTTTTCTCCTTTCCGGATCTCGAAAATATAAATTCCTTTAGCTAAATGAGACATCCGGAAATATTCTTTATGTTCCGGTTCACTTATCTTTATGTTACGTTTTTCAATCATTTGACCCATGAAATTGTAGACCAAAAGGTCATAAGACTCTTGTTCGGCACCAAATGCCTCCAGGACGAAATTTCCATCATTTGGATTCGGGTAAAGTTTGATACTTCCTGAAACTGCCTGATCAGATCCAACAGTTGTAATCGTAATCTGAATTGTCTTTGATTTTTGTCCACAGTCATTGCTGGCAAATAAAGTTACCGTATAGGTTCCATTGGCTGTATATGTGTGCCTTGGTTCTTTTTCAGAAGAAAGTGTTCCATCCCCAAAATTCCAGATATAAGCATCTGCATCTTCTGTCTGGTTAAAGAAAATGACTGTCGGACCATTGATGGCAAAGTAAAAGAATGGATCAGGCCCATCATCCACTGTTATGATATCCTCCAACAGTAAAGTATCATTCCCATTGGTTGAAATAGCGATCAGTGACGTATTGAAAGTACCTCCGGCAAAATAATTCACTGTCGGATTATTGGAGGTTGAAAAGGCAGGAGTTCCTCCTTCAAAGCTCCATAATAACTGTGAATAATTGCCCGAAGATTGATTCGTATACTGAACTGTGAGAGGTGCACAGCCATTTCCGGGAGTATATGAAAAAGCGGCTTCCGGCAATAAAGCGATGGATACTGTCTTCACTTTTTCTGTTTGACCACAAGTGTTGGAAACTGTCATGGTTACACTGTAATTTCCCTGAGTGGCATAGGTATGGGTCGGATTTTGCTGAGTTGAAGTACTGCCGTCCCCAAAATTCCATAATACCGTATAACCGGCATTGCCTGAATAGGTGAAATTCACGGTAAACTGTGTCACGTTAAAAGTAAAATCAGCAACCGGAACTCCCTGAACCTGAACAAGTCCTGTCCTTAAATCCACATCCTGACCCTGCTCATTATAAGCTTCCAGCAATACAGAGAAAGTACCGGGATTAGAATATACCACTGAAGGATTGGGGGCTTGAGAACTTACAGGATTACCACCTTCAAAAGTCCATTGGATATTGTCTGTATTCTGGCTTGATAAATTCGTGTATTGAACAGTTAATGGTACGCAGCCTGTAACCTGACTATGACTGAAATTGGCTGAAGGCGGATTTGCGATCACTACCTGATGAGGTATGGTGATCGTATCGCACAATCCGTTTATAGTCAGGGTAACCAGGTAATTACCATCATTGGCATAAGTGTGGGTCGGATTCATGGTCGTGGAGGATGTACCATCTCCAAAGTTCCACATAAAAGACAACGCCTCGGTCATCTGCTGGTTAAAACTTGCAGTATATTGATTTACTGAATTTGTAAAAGAACCCGTAGGATTCTGAAGTACGGTGATAAAATCCTGTATTACAAGTACATCAGTACCCAAAGAATTAGTTGCCTGGAGTGTTACATCATATGACCCTGATGCAATATATGTGACTACAGGATTCTGTTGGGTTGAAGTTGCCGGATTCCCTCCCTGGAAGATCCAGTTAACGGTAGTTGTATTGGAAGTATTGAAAAACTGAACCGATTGGTTGACACAAATGGTTTCCGTTTCTGCTGTAAAACTTGCAACAGGTAAAGCTGAGATGATCACTTGCCCCTGCGCATTACTCGAACCGCAAATACTCGTACTGGTCAGTTGTACATTGTAAGTTCCCGAAGTTGCATAAATATGGGTTGGGTATTGTTCAGTGGAGGTATTTCCATCCCCAAAATTCCACAGATAACTGGTAGAATTGGTCGATGTGTTGATAAAAGTTACAGAATACCCATTGATGACCGTATTAAAACCTGCTACCGGAGGAAGATAAACATGTATGGTATCGCTGAAACTGATACTGTTTTGGAAAACACCGTTTGAGACAGTCAGGCTTACATCGAAATGCCCGGGTGTATTATAGGTTACAGTCGGATTGGCAGTACTTGAAGTTGGGGGGTTACCTCCTTCAAAAACCCATTGCCATGATGTTACGTTAGAACTTGAATTGTCAGAGAAATTCACTACAAATGGCGTACAACCTGAACTGGCTGAAATATCCATCCCGGCAGTTGGCATTGTAGCGATCTGAATAGTCGTCTGAAATAAATCATCACTGCAAAAATCATTGCCTGCAGATAATATCACATCAAATTCTCCATCAAATGTATAAACATGTGAAGGATTGGTTGAGGAGCTAATAAAACCATCACCAAAATCCCATAAATAGTACTCAGCATTTTCAGAAGTATTGGTAAAAATAACTTCATTCCCATTGATGATCTCATAAGTAAAGGAGGCCTGTGGTGCATCATATACATTGACGAAATTCGGCATGTACAATTCATCCTCCCCACCTGAATTGGCAGCCAGGAGGGTCACATCAAATGTGCCACCGATGTTATAAAATACTACAGGATTTTCTTCATTGGAAACATTGGGTTCGCCGCCTTCAAAAGTCCATTCCCAACTCGTGGGGTTATTGGTTGAAAGATCAAAAAATTGTATGGTTTCTCCTGCGCATACATCTGTAAAGTCCGATTCAAATGACGCTACAGGTGGATTAACACCACCACCTGTACATTCTGTAAGGCAATCTGCATTGTTATAACGGTTTCTGATCAGATTGCCGGGTTGATTGCCAAAGCCAAGACCCAGATTGATGCCAACACCCGGCAACAAGTGACAGTAACTCATAATGGTCCCGTCATTGGGGATGATAGGATCTCCTGAATCATAACAGGAAGCACCTTCAATCGGACCGCCATTCTGGTCTGCATAAACATTGCCACAATCATCGATTTGAGTACCATTGCCGTTCCAGACACATGCATGTGTATGACGTGAACCCATATTGTGACCCATTTCATGTGACACAACTTCCACTGACCAGGAATAAGAAGGGTAATCATCGAAATCTGAGTCAATATTGCTGTAAGCATACGGTTTCCAACCACAAAGTACATCAACCCACGCCAGACCACCTGTACCATTTCCACCATAAGCAAATAAATGTGCCAGATCTCCATTGAAGTTTGGATTATTATCTTCAAATTGGTCAAGTGCATTTCCCGAATCATTCTGATCATAATTGTCCTGGGTTGCCCAAACCATGATCTCTGAAATTTCCAATGGGATTTGTTCCGCATCATATACTGCCACCACCTGAGCAAAAAGCGCTGTAATATAATTGGTTGCGGGAACCACGCCTCCCTTGTTCTGATTCAATGCATAATCTCCTTCGATATACATTTTTACGCATTCACCAGCCCTGTTGGTACCAGACTCCATGTCATGTTCGTGAAGTGCTTCGAGGCCATCATCACTTGTATGGCACACAAAATTCCGTTCTTTATTAACATGTCTGTCATTGTAAATCAGATATTCATCAGGTCTGCCTCCTTTGATATGCACAAGATTGTAACTTCCGGCATCCGCCACAGAAACGATACCTACCACCTCATCTTTAAATAAGGTGATCGAACAAATACCTTTTTTACCTTCAATATGACCAATATAATACAGTCCCGGATCGTAATCCAGGGTGTCGTTTTCTGAAGTTCTCAGGATAAAGTTGGAAGACAACAGGTTAATTCTGTGTAAATGCATTCTTAAACGTTCGTCATTACCAATGGGTAATTCGATTTCTATATCATCGTATCTGAGCTGTTGTAACCTGTTTAAAAACTCCTGGTTGAGACTGAGGTAGGTACCTTCTCTGATCGTTTCATCTCCTCTGAAAATGTTTTTTTGCGAAGAAAAAAGGGTGCTGATGTCATTCCCATGTTGACCAAAAGAAAAATTCAATGCAAAAAGGATGAAAAAAATGGCGGTAACGATAAGCCGTTTAGACATAAATAGGATTTTATTTTTTTTAAAGATTTACTTGTTGAAATAACAGTAACCACATGAACATCTCATTGTTAATATGTTGCATATCAATTCCCTGCTATATTCATTTAATTTTTTTATAAGTCCACATGGGACTAAATATCAGTGCCTTGATCGGTATATTCAATTAAAATTTTCCGGTTATACGCTAATACATGGTCAGCTTATGGATTTCATATTTTATATTTTTATATTTGTTATGCAAATTAAATGCTTAATGCTGCAT